>NZ_JBEXCS010000118.1:0-27291 GCF_040605395.1 Streptomyces sp. NPDC005648
GGACGCGGGAGTAGGCGCCGACGCCGTTGTTCTTGATGCCGGAGCGGCCGAAGGTGTTCTTGTAGAAGTCCCAGGTGACCGCCGCGCCGTAGTGGGCGTCCGCGCCGGCGGTGGCCGCGTTGGACGTCGTCCCGTTGCCCCAGGTGTTGCTGGTCTGCGAGAACAGCGTCCCGGTGCCGGACGTACCGCGGTTCAGGTTGTACGTCTTGTGGTTGCCGCGGTCGCCGTCGGTCAGGTTGTAGTTCGAGCCCGACTGGGTCGTCGTCAGCGAGACCGTGCCGCTGTACTGGGTATTGCCGGTGCCGGTCGCGTTCTCGATGCCCTGGTACTCGTAGAGCTTCTTGCCGGTGGCCGCGTCGGTGATGACGTGCAGCTGGTTCGGGGTGCCGTCGTCCTGGAAGCCGCCGATGACGGTCTCGTAGGCGAGGACCGGCTTGCCGGAGGCCGCCCAGATCACCTTGCGGGCGCTGTCCGCTGCGGACTTGGTGCCGCCGAGGGCCTTGGCGCGCTTGACGGCCTGCTGCTCGGCGGCCGCCCTGGTGACCTCCGGGGTGAGGGACGCGACCTTGATCGTCGCGTTGGTCGCCTTGATGACCCGCTCGGTGGCGCCCGACTTGGCGCTGTCGACGATCAGGTCGCCGCCGAGGACCGGCAGACCGCCGTAGGTGCGCTCGTACCGGGTGTGCAGCGTGCCGTCGGCGTCCTTGACGACGTCCCGGGCAACCAGCTTCTCCTTGACGCCGAGGCCTATGTCCGCGGCGGTCCGGGTGCGGGCGGTGTCCGCGTCGCGCAGCAGCTCGGCGCGCTGCGAGGGGGAGAGCTTGACGGCCGCGTGGGCCGGGTTGCCCTTGGCGGCCGAGGAGGCGGCCGGGGCGGCGGACGCGGCGCCCGACTGGACGGCCGCGGCGAGCAGAGCGCTGACGCCGACAACGGCGAGGGTGTGGGAGGTGCGTCTGCGAGAGGAACTGCTTCTCAACACTGACTCCTTCTGCGTGGCCGCGGGTCACGCGGCCAGGGGAGATCCGGACGGTGGGTCGACCGTCCGGGCAGAACTAGGGGTGGAGCTGTGGGGTTGCTGTGTTGAAGCTGTGGGAAGGGTGGCAGGAGATCCGGGCCTTGTCAGGAGCGCGTCATGAACTTGGCCGGAATTGGTTCGTTGTCCGGTTGTTCATGTTCGGTATGCGGATCCGCTGTTGAATCGTGAGCGGTTGCGGGGCCCGTGACGTCCTGGTCCCGGTCCTACGACGGCCCGCCGTGCCATGTGTGCCACAGCGCCGCGTACGCCCCGTCCGCCGCCACCAGCTCGTCGTGCGTGCCGAGTTCGGTGAGCCGGCCGTCCTCCATCACCGCCACCCGGTCCGCGTCATGGGCGGTGTGCAGGCGGTGGGCGATGGCGATGACGGTACGGCCCTCGAGTACGGCGGCCAGGGCGCGCTCGGTGTGCCGGGCGGTCGTCGGGTCGAGCAGCGCCGTGGCCTCGTCGAGGATCAGGGTGTGCGGGTCCGCCAGCACCACCCGGGCGAGCGCCAGTTGCTGCGCCTGGGAGCCGTCGGTGCGTGCACCCCCCTCACCGAGCCGTGTGTCCAGTCCGTCGGGCAGCTCGCGCACCCAGTCGTCGGCGCCCACCGCCGTCAGCGCCGTCCACAACTCCTCGTCGGTGGCCGTGGGTTCGGCGACCAGGAGGTTCTCGCGGACCGTGCCGAGGAACACATGGTGCTCCTGGGTGACCAGGACGACCTGCCGGCGCAGCTGTTCGGGTCCGAGATCGGCGACCGGGACACCGCCGACGGTCACCGTGCCCTCGGTGGGGGCGTCGACACCCGCGAGCAGTCGGCTGAGGGTCGTCTTGCCGGCGCCGGAGGGACCCACGACGGCCAGCCGCTCGCCGGGCCGCACGGTCAGATCGACACCGTGCAGGACCTCGCCGCCGCGGTCGTAGGCGTACCGGACGGTGGTGACGTCGATACGGTCGCCGTCCGGGACGGGGGAGTCGGCGCCCGGGGCGGTCCGCGGGGCCGCGGCCAGACCCTCCACCCGGGCGAACGAGGCGTTGCTGCTCTGCAGTTGCTCGACCCGCATCAGGATCTGGTCCAGCGGCTCGGTGAACTGGCGCAGATACAGCGCGGCCGCCACCACCGCGCCCAGGCCCACCGCGCCGCGCGCATGCAGCGCCCCGCCCACCAGCAGCACCCCGGCCACCGGGACCGTGTACGACACCTCGACCGCCGGGAAGAACACCGAGCGCAGGAACAGCGTGTACAACCGGGTCCGCCGGGACGCCTCCAGCGCGTCCCGGCTCGCCGTGATCCGTCGCTCCTGGAGCCGGAACGCCTCCACCGTGCGCGCCCCGGACGCGGTCGCGGCGAGTATCTCGGCGACCTCCGAAGTGGCCGCGCCCTCGGCCAGATAGCCGGCCCTCGCCCTGCGCAGATACCACCGCAGGGCGAACCAGATCGGGGTCAGCCCCACCACGCCGAACAGGCCGAGCAGCGGGTCCAGCGCGAAGACCGCGCCCATGACGAACAGCGCCTGCACGGTGTTGACGAGCAGCTCGGGGCCGACGTCGCGCAGGGTGGTGCCGACCGTGCTCACGTCCGCGGTGCCGCGCGCGGTGAGGTCGCCGGCCCCGGCCCGCTCCACGACCGACGCGGGCAGCGCGAGCGCCCGGTCGACGTACTCCTCGCGGACCCGGGCCAGGGTGCGCTCGCCGAAGCGGTGACCGACGTAGCGGGCCCAGCGGGCGAGGAAGAGCTGGGCGAGTGAGCAGACGACGATGCCGAGGGCGAGGCGGTCCACGGCGCCGGCACCGTGCCCCGCCCGGACCTCGTCGATGATCCTTCCGAGCAGCCAGGGGCCGGCGAGACCGGCCGCGGCGGCCAGGGAGTTGAGGACGAGGGCGGCGCCGAAGGCCCTTCGGTCGGCACGCATCAGGCGGAGCATGGCGCGGCGTACGGCGGCGGGTTCGGCGACCGGGAGATGGGCGGTGGGGGAGCTCACCGTACGGCCTCCTCGTCCACGTCCCGCGCCACGAGGGCGCGGTAGCCGGGTTCCTCCGCGAGCAGCCGCCGATGGGTGCCGGTGGCGGCGAGTTTCCCGTCGACCAGGTACTGCACGGTGTCGACGCGGTCCAGCATCAGGGGGGAGGTCGTGGTCACCAGGGTGGTGCGGCCCTCGCGGGCGGTACGGAGCCTGGTGGCCACCAGGGCTTCCGTGTGGGCGTCGAGGGCGGAGGTCGGTTCGGTGGCGAGGAGTACCTCCGGGTCGGCCGCGAGGGCTCTCGCGAGGCGGATGCGCTGGCGTTGGCCGCCGGAGAGGTTGCGGGCCTGGGCGGTCAGCTGTGAGTCCAGGCCGTCGGGGAGGCCCTGGACGATGTCGTCCGCGACGGCCGCGTGGAGGGCCTGGAGGAGGGGCGCGTCATTCGAGCGGCCGCCCACCGCGTCGCGCAGGGTGTCGGCGAACAGGTCGGCCTCGTTGTCGGCCACCAGGATGCGGGATCTGACCTCGGACAGGGGGATCGCGTCCAGGCGGGTACTGCCCCAGGTCACCGTCGACGGGACGTATCCGCCCAGCCGGTCGACGACCCCGGCCGTGTCGCCCGGGCGGGCTCCGACGAGGGCCGTCAGACGGCCGGGGAGCACGCGTACCCCCGACTCGGGGTCGTGCAGGACCGAGGGTCCGGCCGGCGCTGGACAGGTGCCGTCGTCCGGTTCGGGCTCGACCGTCAGCAGGCGTACGACCCTTCGGGCGGCCACCACGCCTCGGTTGAGGTCGTAGGTCATCTGGACGAAGAAGGCCACCGGGCCCACCAGCACCGCCGCATAGCCGTACACCGCGACCAACTCGCCCACGCTGATGTCCCCCTGGGCGGCCAGGCGGGCCGCCAGCCAGGTCACCACGGCCAGGAACAGGGTCGGCAGGCCGACGCCGAAGGCCTGCATCCAGCTGGCCACCGCGCCGACCCGGTAGCCCTGGACCCGCAGGTGTTGCGAGTCACGACGGAAGGCGTCCGCGAACAGGCCCTTGCCGCCGAGGCCGTTGAGCACACGCAGCCCGCCCGCCAGGTCGCCGATACGGGCCGTCAGCACCCCCTGGCGCCGGCGGTACTCGGACTCGGCGGACTGCAGGCGGACGGTCAGCGGGCCCGCGCAGAGGGCGATCAGGGGTACACCGAGCAGGACGACGACGGCGAGGGGCGCCGAGATGGTGAGGAGCAGGCCCGCCACCACCACGTAGACGACCACCGCTCCGGCGCCCGGTCCCACGACGGTCAGCGCCTGGGCGATCGTCTGCACATCACCCACGCCGATCGTGACGACCTCGCCGGCCCCCACCCGGCGCGGCAGCGCGGCGCCCAGGCGGACGGCGTGCCCGAGGACCACCTTGACCGTGCGGAAGTTGGCGTCCATCCGCACCCGGGTCATGGTGCGGTGCCGCATGATGCTCAGCCACGCGTTGAACGCGCCGACCACGAACAACGCCACCGTCCACCAGGCCAGCACCCCCAGACGCCCCGGCACCAGCCCGTCGTCGATCGCCCGGGACATCAGATACGGCGCCGCCGCCATCAGCACCATCCAGACGCTGGCGAGCAGCGCCCCGGCGACGCATCTGCCGAGCTGACGCCGGACCAGCCACCACAGGTAGTGCCAGCCGCCACGACAGTCGGGCTCGCCGGGATCCTCGTACGCGTCGATCACCTGTCCCCCTGGAAGCTCATGCCAGACTGTCCCGCCACGCCCGGTGCAGATCCGCGAACCGGCCCGTCCCCGCGACGAGTTCGGCCGGAGTGCCGTCCTCGACGATCCGCCCGTGCTCCATGACCAGTACCCGGTCCGCGATCTCCACGGTCGACAGACGGTGGGCGATCACCACCGCCGTACGGCCGCGCAGCACCGTCAACATGGCCCGCTGCACGGCCCGTTCGCCCGGGATGTCGAGCGAACTGGTCGCCTCGTCGAGGATGAGGACCGCCGGGTCGGCCAGCAACGCCCGTGCGAACGCGACGAGTTGGCGCTGGCCCGCGGAGATACGGCCGCCCCGCTTGCGTACGTCCGTGTCGTAGCCGTCCGGCAGCGCGCTGATGAACTCGTGCGCGCCGATCGCCTTGGCGGCCCGCTCGATCTCCTCCCGGGGCGCGTCCGGCCGCCCGATGGCGATGTTCTCGGCGACCGTGCCGGAGAACAGGAACGCCTCCTGCGTCACCATCACCACCCCGCGCCGCAGTTCGGGCACGGTCAGGTCGCGCAGGTCGACGCCGTCCAGCAGGACCCGTCCGTCGGAGGGGTCGTAGAAGCGGGCTAGGAGTTTCGCGAGGGTCGACTTGCCGGCGCCCGTGGAGCCGACGACGGCGACCGTCTGCCCGGCGGGCAGGGTGAGGTCGAAGCGGGGCAGGACCTCGCCGCCGGTGCGGTAGCCGAAGCGCACGGCGTCGAAGACCACCTCACGGCCCGGGTGCTCGCTCTCCAGCGCGGGCAGGGAGCGGGGGGTCGAGGGCGGCGGTACCGACGGGGTCTGGGCCAGCAGGCCGGCGATCTTCTCCAGGGAGGCCGCCGCCGACTGATAGGCGTTGAGGAACATGCCGAGCCGGTCGATGGGGTCGTAGAGCCGGCGGAGGTAGAGGACCGCGGCGGCCAGGACGCCCAGTTCGAGGGAGCCGCCCGCCACCCGGTAGGCGCCCCACAGCACGATCAGGGCGACGGCCGTGTTGGCGACCAGCCGGGAGCCGATCACATAGCGGGCCATCTCCAGGAGCGCGTCGCCGTTCGTCCGCTCATGGCGCCTGTTGAGGACACCGAAGTCCGCGTCGTTGGCCGCCTCGCGCCGGAACGCGCGCACCGGACGGATGCCGTTCATCGTCTCGACGAACTTCACGATCACGGCCGCGATCGCGGTGGAGCGGACCCGGTACACCCGGCCGGCGCGCCGCTGGTAGAGCCGTACGAGGAGGTACAGCGGCACGAAGGACACCACCGCGACCGCCCCGAGCCCCAGGTCCAGCCAGAGCAGCATCGCCGAGATGTAGACGAAGGACAGGACGACCGTCACCAGTTCCTGCAGGCCCTCGTTCAGCAGCTCCCGCAGCGACTCCACGTCCGTGGTGGACCGGGAGATCAGCCGGCCGCTCGTATAGCGCTCATGGAAGTCGATGCTCAGTGCCTGGGCGTGCCGGAAGATCCGCCCCCGCAGATCGAGCAGCACGTCCTGGCTCACCCGCGCGGAGGCCATGACGAACGCCGACTGGAGCACACCGGAGACCAGCGCGCACAGCCCGTAGGCGACGGCCACCGCGACCAACGGCCCGTGGTCGTCGCGACTCAGCGCCGGTACGGCGTTGTCGATCGCGTACGCCACCAGCAGCGGGCCCGCCTGCACGGCCGCCTGCTGGAGCAGCAGGAGCAGAGTGGTGAGGGCGACCCGGGCCTTCATCGGCGCGAGCAGCGCGCGCAGCAGCGTGGCCGTCGCGCCCGGCGGAGTGGGCAGGACGTCCCGGTCGAAGGGGTCGCCGGCGTCCTTGGGGCGGGCGAGGTCCGGTTCGTCGTCGGGTGGGGTGACGGGGGTGGTGGGAGCCGTCATCGGTCGTCGTCCTCCGCTTCCCCGGTACCGGACATCAGATGGGCGTACTCGGCGTTGGTGCGCAGCAGTTCGTGATGGGTGCCGACGGCGGTGATACGGCCGCCGGAGAGCAGGGCGACCCGGTCGGCGAGCAGCACGGTGGAGGGGCGGTGCGCCACGATCAGCGCCGTGGTCTCAGCGAGCACCTCCCGCAGCGCGGCCTCCACGGCGGCCTCGGTGTGCACGTCCAGCGCGGAGAGCGGATCGTCGAGGACGAGGAACCTGGGTCTTCCCACGACCGCCCGTGCCAGGGCGAGGCGCTGGCGCTGGCCGCCGGAGAGGCTGAGCCCCTGTTCGCCGACCTGGGTCCCGGTGCCCTGGGGCAGCGCGTGCGCGAACTCGGCCTGTGCCACGGACAGGGCGCGGTTCAGCTCGGCGTCCCCGGCGTGCTCGTCGGCGCCCATGAGGACGTTCTCGCCGACGCTCGCGGAGAAGAGGGTGGGTTCCTCGAAGGCGACGGCGACGAGTGCGCGCAGCGATTCTCTGGGCATCTCGGTGATGTCCTTGCCGTCGAGGGTGATGCGGCCGCTGGTGAGTTCGTGGAGGCGGGGGACGAGGGCGGTGAGGGTGGTCTTTCCGCTGCCGGTGGCACCGACCAGGGCCATGGATTCGCCGGGGCGGATGTGGAGGTCCACGCGGTCGAGGATCGGGGGCGAGTCCGGGGAGGCGTCCGGGTAGCGGAAGGAGACGGAAGTGAAGTGCATGCCGTCGTTGTCGGGTGCGGCTCGGTGGGGGCTTGTCGCGCCCCGCGCCGAAGCCGCGATCCGATGCGGCCCCGCGCCCCTTTGGGGCGCTTCCTGTTCCGGGGTTTCGTCCATCACCTCGAAGTAGCGCTCCGTCGCGGTGGCTGCCTCCTGGCTCATTGCCAGGAGGAAGCCGATCGAGTCCACCGGCCAGCGCAGGGCGAGAGCTGTGGACAGGAAGGCGACCAGCGTGCCCGCCGACAGGTTGCCGTCAGCGACCTGCATCGTGCCGAGCACCAGTGCCGCGCCGATCGCCAGCTCCGGGAGGGTCACTATGACGCCCCAGATCGTGGCCAGGAGGCGGGCCTTGTGCAGTTCCGTGCCCCGGAGCTTCCGGGAGAGCTCGCGGAAGACCAGAGCCTGGGTGCGGTGGCGGCCGAAGCCCTTGATGATGCGGATGCCGAGCACGCTCTCCTCGACCACCGTCGTCAGATCGCCGACCTGGTCCTGGGCGCGGCGCGCCACGAGCGCGTACCGCTTCTCGAAAACCACGCAGGTGACGATCACGGGGATCGCCGGACCCAGGATCACCAACCCCAGCGTCCAGTCCTGCGCCAGCATGATGATCACCCCGACGAGGATGGTCACGGCGTTGACCAGCAGGAAGGTCAGCGGGAAGGCCAGGAACTGGCGGAGCAGCATCAGGTCGGTCGTGCCGCGGGAGAGGAGCTGGCCGGAGGCCCACCGGTCGTGGAAGGCGACCGGCAGCCGCTGGAGATGGCGGTACAGATCGGCCCGCATGCCCGCCTCGACGCCCGACAGGGGCCGCGCCACCAGCCAGCGGCGCAGCCCGAACAGCAGCGCCTCCGCGATGCCGAGGAGCAGCAGGTACAGCGCGCCGAGCCACACCCCGGCCGGGTCCCGGTCGGCCACCGGCCCGTCCACCATCCACTTCAGGACGAGCGGGATCACCAGCCCCACGCACGAGGCGACCACCGCGACGAAGGCGGCGGTCATCAGCCGCGCCCGTACCGGCCGCACATAGGGCCACAGGCGCAGCAGGGTTCGTACGGCCGATCGGTCCTTGGTGGTTGCACGAGTCGTGGGCATCACTGGGCAGACTACGGACCGCCACTGACAACGCCCACCGACTTTTGGCCGGACCCGGTTCGGCCGCTGCTCCTACGACCTGCGTGTTCGAACGGTCGGACGCGGCGGCGCACCGGGTCGTAGGCGGGCATCAACCGATCGGTTGATGCGCGGTCGAGCGCCTTGGGCGATGTGGTGACAGGGGCCCCGCCGGAACCCTGGAGCCATGCCCGTCATCGAAGTCACCGATCTGCGCAAGACCTACAGCGGCCGAGCCGTGGTCGACGGCGTCTCCTTCGCCGTCGAGGAGGGCGAGATCTTCGGGATCCTCGGCCCGAACGGCGCCGGCAAGACCACCACCGTCGAATGCGTCGAGGGGCTCAGGGTCCCGGACGCGGGCCGGGTCCGGGTGACCGGTCTCGACCCCGTCACCGACCACGCGCGCGTGGCACGCGTCCTGGGCGCGCAGCTCCAGGAGAGCGAGCTGCAACCCAAGATCACCGTCCGCGAGGCGCTGGAACTGTACGCCTCCTTCTACCCGAACCCCTCGGACTGGGCGCCGCTCGCCGAACGCCTCGGCCTGACGGCCAGGTTGACCACCCGCTTCGGCAAGCTCTCCGGCGGCCAGAAGCAGCGCCTGTTCATCGGGCTCGCCCTCATCGGCAACCCCCGGGTCGTCGTCCTCGACGAGCTCACCACCGGGCTCGACCCGCGCGCCCGCCGGGACACCTGGGAACTCATCGAGGACGTGCGCGCGGGCGGGGTCACCGTCCTGCTCGTCACGCACTTCATGGAGGAGGCGCAGCGGCTGTGCGACCGGATCGCGGTGATCGACAAGGGCCGGGTGGCCGCACTGGACACCCCGGCCGGTCTGATCCGGCGTTCGGCCGGCTCCACGGTCATCAGCTTCACACCGTCGGCGCCGCTGGACGACCGTGACCTGAACACGCTGCCCGCCCTCACCTCCATCGAACGCAGGGACGGCCGCCTCACGCTGTCCGGCAGCGACGAGACCGTCAACGCCGTCATCACCCTCCTCGCCCGCCACCACATCACCGCCCACCAGCTCCGCGTCTCCGACGCCACGCTCGACGACGCGTTCCTCGACCTGACGAAGGAGTCAGCGGCATGACCACCGCCGTACTGAGGACCGAGGTCCGGCTCTTCCGCCGCGAACCCGGCGCCCTCTTCTGGATCCTGCTCTTCCCGACCCTTCTGCTCGTCATCCTCGGCTCCATCCCGTCCTTCCGGGACCACCAGGCCGACCTCGGCGGTCTGCGCACCATCGATGTCTACGTCCCCGTCGCCGTACTGCTCGGCATGATCGTCGGCGGGCTGCAGTCGATGCCGCAGACCCTCACCGGCTACCGGGAGCGCGGCATCCTGCGCCGGATGGCCACCACCCCGGTCCGCCCGTCCGCCCTGCTCTCCGCACAGATGCTCGTCTACGGCGGCGCGGCCCTCGCGTCGGCGCTGCTCGCCCTCGCGGTCGGACGGCTCGCCTTCGACGTACGACTGCCCGAGCAGCCCTTCGGATACGTCCTCGCCCTGCTGCTCGCGGTCCTCGCCGCCCTCGCTCTCGGATCGGTGGTGTCGGCGCTGTCCCGTACGACGAAGATCGCGGGCGCGATCGGCTCGGCCTTCTTCTTCCCGTCGATGTTCTGCGCGGGCGTGTGGCTGCCCACCCAGGCCATGCCGCACCTGATGGCGCGGATCGTCGGGTACACGCCCTTCGGCGCCGCCGCGGAGGCCCTGAACCGGGCGGCGGCCGGACACTGGCCGGGCTGGGAGCACCTCGGCGTGCTGGCCATGTGGGTGCTGCTGCTGACCGGCGCGGCCAGTCGCTGGTTCCGCTGGGAGTAGGCGGGCGGCCCATGCACACTGAGGACATGACCATGGTGGACAGCCAGATCGACCGGCGCTGGGACCAACTGCACACCTGGGGGCCGTACGCGCTGCTCGGCATCGGTCTGGTCCCCGCGGTCGCGACGGCCGACCCGGCCGCCCACCCGGTCAGGTGGTACACCGGCTGGATCCTGGTCGGCGCCGCGGTCGTGCTCCAACTGTGGTGGCACGGCGTCCGGCTGCGCCGGCCCGGCCGCGGCCGTACGCCGTCCGGGACCGGGACGGCGTACTACATCGTCCGCTGGGCCCTCGCCTTCGTCCTCACCTGGCTCAACCCGTTCTTCGCGTTCTACGCCGCCTCGGGCTACATGGACGCCGACGAGACGATCCCGGGCAGGCGGTGGCAGCGGGTCGGGCTGTTGGCGAGCGCGGTCACCGTGGCGGGGGCGCAGGCCGGCGGGATGCCGTTCGGGAGCGCGCTCCAGTGGGCCGTGTTCGCGGCGCTGCTGGTCGCCAACTCCGGTCTGCAGATGGTGGTCGCCCATCTCACCGACCAGGAGCAGCAGCGGTCCCGTGAGCGCACCGCCACCATCGCCGAACTCGAACGCACCAACGCGGCGCTGCAGCAGGCCCTCGACGAGAACGCCGCCCTTCACGCCCAACTCCTCGTCCAGGCACGGGAGGCCGGGGTCGCCGACGAACGCCGGCGCCTCGCCGCCGAGATCCACGACACCATCGCCCAGGGACTGACCGGCATCATCGCGCAGCTCCAGGTGGTCACGAACACCCCCGACCGGGAGGCGGCCCGTGAACACATGGGCCGCGCCATGGAGTTGGCCCGGCACAGCCTCGGGGAGGCCCGCCGCTCGGTGCACAACCTGGCGCCGGTGGCCCTGGAGAACGACGGGCTGCCGGAGGCCCTGAAGAAGACGGTCGCCGAATGGGGCGAACGGACGGGCGTGCGCGCCGAGTTCACGGTCACCGGGACGGCGGAACAACTCCACGGGGAGGTGGCCGCCACCCTGCTCCGTATCGTCCAGGAGGCCCTGTCCAACGCGGCCCGCCACGCCCGGGCCACCCGAGTCGGCGTGACCCTCTCCTTCCTGGGCGACGAGGTCATCCTCGACATCCGCGACGACGGCACCGGCTTCGCCCCCCTGGACCTGCCCGCCCGCTCCCACACCGGTGGCTTCGGCCTCGACGGCATGCGCGCCCGCGCCGAACGCATCGCCGGCTCCCTGACCGTCGAGTCCGAACCGGGCCACGGCACCGCCCTTTCTGCTCGCGTACCGTTGGTCCGCCATGACTGAAGAGCCGTTGATCTCCCTGCTGATCGTCGACGACCATCCCGTCGTGCGGGACGGCCTGCGCGGCATGTTCGAGTCCGCGCCCGGTTTCCGGGTCCTCGGTGAGGCGGCGAACGGCGTGGAGGCCGTCGCCCGCGCGGAGGCGCTCGACCCGGACGTGGTCCTGATGGATCTGCGCATGCCCGGCGGCGGGGGAGTGGACGCCATCCGTGAGCTGACGAGCCGCGGCACCCGCGCCAAGATCCTGGTCCTGACGACGTACGACACCGACTCCGACACCCTGCCCGCGATCGAGGCGGGGGCGACGGGCTATCTGCTGAAGGACGCCCCGCGCGACGAACTGTTCACCGCGGTCCGCGCGGCGGCCGACGGCCGTACGGTGCTCTCCCCGGCGGTCGCCTCCCGCCTGGTCTCCGCGGTCCGCACCCCGGGCTCGTCCCCCGGCAACGAACCCCTCTCCACCCGCGAACGCGAGGTCCTCACCCTGGTCGCCAAGGGCACCTCCAACCGCGAGATCGCCCGCGAACTCTTCATCAGCGAGGCGACCGTGAAGACCCACCTCACCCACCTCTACACCAAACTGGGCGTCAACGACCGCGCGGCGGCGGTGGCCACGGCGTACCAGCGGGGGATTCTCGGCTCCTAGCCGGTGTAGTGGTACCTCGCCTTGAGGATCTTGACCTCTTTGTCGTCGGCTCGGTAGACGAGGCGGTGTTCGTCGTCGATGCGTCGCGACCAGTAGCCGGACAAATCGCCCTTGAGGGGCTCGGGCTTGCCGATGCCGTTGAACGGATCACGCTGGATCTCGCCGATCAGACGAACGACGCGCCGCACCATCTTGCGGTCGGTCGCCAGCCAGTACTGGAAGTCGTCCCAGGCCGCCGGATCGAAGTTGACGTCCCTCACTCCTCACCGGCCAAATCCCGGAGTTCGTCAAGGGTCTTGGTGACCCCGGTCTGGCCCGCGCGGTCGCGTGCGACGGCTTCCATGAGGCGCCGGGCGTTGGCCGGCGATCGCAGAAGGTAGATCGTTTCCTGCCAGGCGTCGTAGTCCTCCGCGGACATGAGGATCGCGTCGCCGTTCTTGGAGTGAATGCGTACGGGCGCGTGGTCGTCGTTGACCTTCTTGATCAGGGGGAAAAGCTCCTTGCGCGCCTCGCTGGCGGTGAGGCCCATGGCACACGTCCTCTCCTAGAGTGGTACCTAATATCGTACCAGACTGGTACGGGGATGCGTACTGCTTGGGGGCACCGACCGTCGGCCCCTCACTCGCGGACGCACACGATGTGTCGGCTCAACGTGGCCTACGCTTCCACCGGACATGAATTCGAGGTAGCTCGTATTCTGCATCTGGTTGAGAGTGGGGTCGGATGATTTCCCTGACCGATTTGGTGGATCTGGCGCGGCGATTCGAGAGTGATCTTTCCTTACCTGTCACCCCGCTTCGTGTGGGGGATCGAATAATGGATGTTGACGACACCCCGGCTATCATGGGCTGCATCAATCTTTCGCGGGACTCCACCTATAGAGAGAGCATCGCGACCTCGACCCGGTCAGCTATCCGGAAAGGTCGAATTCTGGCGGCACAAGGAGCGGATATCGTGGATATCGGCGCCGAGTCGAGCAACCCCCACACGGTACGAGTCACCGCACATGAACAGATCTCCGCCCTGGTGCCAGTCGTGAAGGGGCTTGCTTCGGAGGGAATCGCCGTTTCGGTCGAGACCTACGAGCCTGCTGTCGCGCGGTCGTGCCTGGAAGCGGGGGCGCTCGTGCTGAACTACTCCGGCGGGTTGGCGTCAGACGGTGAAATCTTCCCTGTGCTGGCCGACCATCGGGCGACAGTTGTCCTGTGCTATGTCGAAGGAGACAACTCTCGGGACGTAAGCGCCAAGGGTGCCGACCAAGACCCCATCCCCAGGATGCTTGACCATTTCGAGAGGCGCGTGGATCGTGCTCGCTCGGCCGGGGTCGAGCGAATCGTCATAGACCCCGGAATCGGGTTTTCTCACAACAGCTCTGTATCCGCTCATGTTCGCACTCGCTATCAGGGCCGGACCCTCCTGAATACATTTCGGCTTCGACGGATGGGTCTTCCGATATGCCACGCCTTGCCTCACGCTTTCAGCCTCTTCGAAGACGAGTTTCGCACTGCCGAAGGATTCTTCACGATTTTGGCGCATCTCGGCGGAACCGGCGTCTACCGTACTCATGAAGTACCCCGGATCAGGGCGATACTGGCTGCTCTCCGGGCACTCGGCCCTCAGCCTGAAGGTGACTTTCACATATGACTCGAAGCGCACCCGGAAGACTGAGGCCGGTAACGGCAAGCTCGATCGCGGGGGCGGTGCTCTTCCTGAGCGCGTGTGCGTCGTCGAACGCGGTGCAGCAAGGCACCGCGCTGCGCGCGACGGGTCCTCAGGCCGTGGGTGTCCTGGGTGTGACTTCGCACTCGACATGAAGTGACCACCGGTCCAACCACAAGCACCCGCCGACTGCCTGTCCGCACTCTGAGAGGTCGTGATCGGCAGACCGATCTCGGTGACGGCGCCGCCGGCGGACGCCGGTCAGGCGGGACGTACCAGGGCGTCGAGCATCTTCTCCAGCAGGTCGTTGTTCGCGTTGAAGCTGGCCACCGATGCGGCGATGTTCTCCTCTTGGTCCATGTCCTGCCAGGAGATGGTGTATCCGGCTTCGCGGGCGAGTTGGGCGAGGAAGGCGCGCTGGGTGCGGCCGTTGCCTTCCCGGAAGGGGTGGATGGCGTTCACATCGCCGTACAGGTCGGCCAGGGCTCGGATGAACGCCAGGCGATCCAAGCCCTGCAGATGGTTGTTGTCGGCGAGCTTGTGGAACACGTCCTTTGCGAAGGAGACGATGTGGATCGACGGGCAGAACGATGTGCCCTTGGAGATCTCAATGGTTCGTAGCTCCCCGGCCCACGGGTACACGCTGCCGAAGATCTGCCGGTGGAACGCTTGCAGGTGTGCGAGGTCGTAGCTGCCAGGCAGCGGCTCGGCGTCCAGGATGGCGAGTTCCACGGCGGCGATGTCCGCTTCGGCCTCAGAGAGCTCGGTTGCGTCGGTGATGCGGAGACTGTTTCGGAGGACGCCGTTGGGCTCGCTGTAGGGGTCGGTCACTCAGCGGCCTTACGGGTGTAGCGGGCGAGGGTGCGGGCGCGCAGGGCTGCGGCGTCGAGTTCTCCGCGTGCGTAGGCGTCGAGGCCGGCGGTGGTGTCTGCGCTGACGCGCAGCCCCTCGGCCTCGGTGGAGCCGATGGCGGAGGCGACCGCCGCCTGGCGACGTTGGGCTTGCTCGTTCTGTTCGCGTTGTCGGTAGGCCTCCAGGGATGCGAGGTCCACGCGGCGGTGGGTGCCGACCATGCGGAAGTCGATTACGCCCTTGTCGAGCAGCTTGACCAGGTGCGGCCGGGAGACACCGAGGGTCTTCGCTGCCTGGATAGTGGACAGCTCCATACTCTTGGCGATTACCTCTACCGCGCGGCCGGAGGTAATGAGCGCCATCGTCTCCATGAGGACCGCCAGGGCTTCACGTGGCACCTCTATGGTGACCTTGCCCGCTTCGGCGACGGTGATGTGGAACGTCTCGGCACTGCTGGTGAGGGCGTCACGCAGGCATGGCACGGCCTCCTCGACGCTGCGTTTGCGCTGCTCCTTCCGCGTCCGCTGCGCCTGGGTTCCACGCAGTGCGGGCGGGTTCTCAGTGGGGCGCTTGCGCAGCACCTTCTTCCGAGTGCGGGAGGTCTCGATGGGCGTCGCACTGTCGCCGGTGGGGTGCTTCTTCTGCTTGGCCGGTTTCTGTTCCTGGTGGGTCACGGGCACAGGGTGCGTCCTCGGCATTGAGTGGCTGCTATCACTCTCAACCATATGAAACAAGTGAAGCAAGTGCAATATGTGTAACTGCTTGAAGCGGCGGCGCTGCCCCTTACGGCATCGGAGGGCAGCAGTCCGCGCCTTTGTCCCGCAGTTCGTACGGCCGCAATGCCGTGGACAGTCCGCGCCTGGGTACGGGTCCAGGGTCTTCGCCCCAGCCTCGCGCATTCGCTCGGCGTCCTGGGTCTGATTGATTGAGGCGAGGCGGCATGCCAACTCCGTACTGACTGACGGCTCGCTCCGCCAGCAGCGTGGAAGTGGTCACGGACACTGAGGTCAGGCCGTGTACCCCCAACAGTTGGAGCTCGCTGCGGCCGCCGCGATCACTGCGGTCCGTGCCCATTCAGCCGATGGTCAGCTTGTTCTGCCAGCCGCTGCTGATGATCTCCGTGCCCGAGCCGCTCAGGGCTGTGCGGCTGCCGGCGTAGAAGCGGACTGTGCCGTCCACCTTCAGGGTCCAGATGTCGGGGATGTCGTCCCCGTTGGCGTCCGGGGTGCCGAAGAGCAGCCGGATGTTGGAACTGCCCCAGCCGGAGGCGCCGTACTCGGTGTCCACGCCGCCGGAGGAGGCGGCCGCCGAGGCGAGCGAACCAGTGTCGACCCCGCCGGTCGCGGTGTCCTTGATGCCCTTGCGGAGCAGCAGGCGTCCGGTGGCGTCCGAGCGGTAGACGAAGTCGGTGACGCCGTCGCCGGAGATGTCCTGGGCGGTGACGAGGTCACGGTCGGTCCAGGCCGACGCGGACAGTCGCCGGGCGTCGTCCACGGTGGCGCCGTTGTACCCGATGAGCGCCCACAGTGCGTCGCCGACCGTGAGGAAGAAGTCGGGCTTGCCGTCGCCCGTGGCGTCGCCGGCCGAGACGATCTGGGTGATCGTGGAGGGGTCCGGTGCACCGGCCGGCAGCAGGATCTCGTGGCGTTTGCCGATGTCGACCGCGCCGTAGCCGTCGCCCGGGTACACCCAGAGCTTGCCCTCGCGCACCGCGATCAGGTCCTGCAGACCGTCGCCGCCGTAGACGTCGCCGAGGTGTGCGATCAGGGTGTTCTTCCAGTAGCCCGAGGGCGGTGCCACGTACAGGGGCACGTCGTCGTCCCCGCCGTTGGGGTCCTTGGCGGGGTTCTCGCGGTAGGCGCCGGACATGGAGTATCCGAGCGTGCCGGTGCCCTTGGACAGGTCGGTCGTGGCGCGCTCCGGGTACATCCGCAGGTTGCCGTTCGCGTCTACGACCATCAGGTCGGGGAGGTCGTCGCCGGTGAAGTCGCCGGGTGCGTCGGCGTCGTCGCGCGGGGTGACGTAGAAGAAGTATTTCCGCGGGTCGGACACGTTTCCCGCGTCGTCAACGGCCCGTACGTACAGCACGTTTGGCCCCGCGAGGGGAGGCTTGGCGCTGGACCAGGTGGTCAGGGTGGAGGTGGCCGCGCCGTTCGTCCTGGTGGAGGAACCGGTGTAGGTGGGCGCGTTGAAGCCGTACTCGTACTTCACGACGTCGGTCTGCGAGGCCTTGAAGGTGAAGGAGCCCGCCGTGCCGAACTTGACGGTGCTCCACGTGGAGTCCTCGCCGTCGTTCCCGAAGCCGTTGTCCTTCGCGTCCGCGTCGGGGAACTGCGTCGAGGTGACGACGGGCGGAGTGGGCCGTGCGCTGTCGAAGACGAAGCGGCACGGGGTCTTCTTGGGCGTGTACGCGGAGGAACTGCCCCGCTTGTCGACGGATTTCGCCCGCCAGGAGTACTTGACGCCGTTCTTGAGCCCGCTGGTGGAGAACGCGTCGGTGTGCACCCGGGCGGAGGCGGTCTGGCTGCCCACCGACACCTTGCCCTTGGCGCCGAGCAGGTTGCCGCTGCCGCCCGTCGGCCACAACTCGAAGCGCACGGAGGCCAGGTTGGAGTCCTTGTCGCTGGAGTTCGCCCAGAAGGTGATCGAGGAGGCGCCGACGTTGATGTACGGGGAGCTGGTGTCGCAGGACAGGTCGGGGTCGAGGTCCAGGTGCGAGGGCGCGGCGGGCGGGCGGTTGTAGACCAGTTCGACGTACGGGTCGTTGCCGCCGTCGGCCTGGAACTTCTTCCAGCTGTACGCGGAGTTCTCGTCCCCGGCGCGCATGCCGATGGTCAGCGTGTCCCAGCCGCCCGCCACGGCTTTTTGCGCGGCGGACTTGACGTCGAATGCCTCGTAGTCGTCCGGGCAGGTCCCGGACTTGTAGCCGTGTGCGAAGCTCTTGCTCGCGAGCTTGTTGCCGGCCGTCAACTTCGGGGCGTTGTTCCAGTTCGTCTTGTTGCTGATCGGCCCGGTCAGATACACGTTCATCGTGCGGGCGCTGCACGACCAGGAGTAGGTCTCCAGCGCGTGCAGCTTGGCGCTGATGACGGACGCGCCCTTCAGGTCCGGGTTCCAGTCGATGCTGAAGAACGAGCGGCCGGTGCCCCAGGTGTCGGACTCGAAGCCGACGCGCGCCTCATGCGTTCCCTTGTTGAAGTTCCGCCCGTTGTAGAAGTTCGCCTTGGGGTAACGGCTGTACGCCGTCGTCCAGTCATTGGTGTGCTTGCTCACCGACGGGTCGATGAAGACCGGGTAGACGGTGTCCGGGTCGGTGAGGAAGTCCTGGTCCGGCGTCAGGGTCCAGGTCGAGCCGTTCAGGTCCGTCTCGACGACCGTGCCGCGCGAGTCGGGCTGCGGCCCCGCCAGCGACGGCAGGTCGAGTGTCGCCGCCGCACCGCTGTGGGTGGGGTCGGGGGAAGCCTCGGCCGGTACGGAGGGCTGGGCCGCCTCGCTCTCGGTGGCCGACGGGTCGGGGGCCTCGTCGGTCGCGTCGGGCAGAGTCTCGTTGTCGGTGTCCGCCTCGTCGCCGTCGTTGACGCTGTCGCTGGGCTCGGGCGAGGCGTCCGTCGGCGAATCCGAGTCGTCCGGCGCGCCGGTGACGTCCGAGGACAGGCTCTCGGACGCGGTGGGCGAGGCACTGCTGCCTGCCTGGCCGTCGGTGAGAGCCGGGGTGCCGGAGTTGTCCCACATCAGCGGGGTGGGGGAGACCGCCACCTCCTCGCCGTCCGTGTCGTCGGCGCTGACGATGCCGGTCGTCGGGTCCAGCGAGAAGCTCAGATCGGGAGAGGACAGGCCGTACGAGAGTTGCGCCACGCGGGGATCGGCGGCAGCCTGACGGGTCTTGACCACCAGCAACTGCGCGAAGCCGCCGTCGTCCGCCGTCAGCACCAGGTCCGCTCCCGGCAGGATCTCGGGGTAGAGCGCTCGGGAGCCGTCGATGACGGGCGTCGGTATGGCGCCGGGCCAGGTCAGGACGATGTCGTGGCCACCGGTGCTGAGTGTCACCAGCGCGTTGGACGTCGTGGCGTCCGCCTGCGCGAGCAACGGCACCCTGCGTGCGCTCGCGCCGCGATCCGCCCGCTCGCCGCCTGACCGGGTGCCGGCTCGCGTACCCGCGGAGAAGGTCATCCGCACATTCGTCGCCCGGGGAGACCAGCCGTCCGCGGTGTGGGTGAGGGCCGTGTCGATCGCCCGCCAGGTCCCGCCGACCTCGGCCCGGATCGGCGTGGAGTGGACCCGGCGCTGCAGCAGCCCGTCCGGTCGCGCCCAAGTGGTCTCGTACGCCGTGCGCAGCCCGGTGACCTCGACCGGCTTCCCGGTCCGCGCCGCCTTCGCCGCCGCGTCGGCCTCGCTCAGCGGTGCGCTGTGCGGGGCTCGCGCCCCGGTCTGCGGCCGGTCCCCGTCGCCGCCGCCGTTCAGTCCGGCGTATGTCAGAGCGGAGGCCGCGACGGCGGCCACGACGGCCGCCGCGGTGATCCGGCGACCGGACATGCGGCGCCATCTGCTCGGCCCTGTGGTCGTCATGCGCGCGTTCCCTCTCCCCCATCGGACAACGGGACCAGATCATGTCCGAAGGAGCAGCGGCCGTCACGCGCCCGTTTTCGGTGGCCGACTCATTGCGGTCTATTGGGGCGTCATTGGGTCTGATTTTGAACGCACTTGACCGTTACGCGCCGTGATGATCATCACTAAGTCACAGGGAACTCTGGCTTTCCCCACAACTCCCCCACAAAATCAGGCCGTTCTTGATGCGGCTTCACCTGTGCGCAGCGCTGTCTGCCGTCCGGCCGCTTCATGCCGTTCGGGGGGTTTCGCTGTGCCTGTCTTCACGTCCGTGCGCCGCTCGCGCGGCCGCCGTTCCGCTCTGCTCCCGGCCATGGGCCTCGCGCTGGCGGTGGCGCTGCTGCCGACGCAGGCCATGGCCACGCCGCCGGATCCGGGCAGCGCCGAAGTGCCGCGCGAGGACGTCACGTTGGAGCAGCTGCCCGCCGAGCCACTGGTCAGTGGCGCGACCCACGATGCCAAGCTCGACAGCATCGCGGTCGACAGCCCTGAAGCCCAGCACGAGGCCCCGGCCGGCACCACCACCCCGGCCGCTTCCGGCACCGCCCCCGTCTCCTTCGGCGGCTCCACTCAGACGGCGGCCCTGGGCGGCACCACCACGGTGACCCCGGCGGACTACACCCCCGCCGGTGCCCTCCCCGTCAAGCTCGGTCGGGCCCCGGACGCCCCCGCGCCGACCGGCACCTGGCAAGTGGCCGTGTCCCCCCGCACGGCGGCCGAGTCCGACGGCGTCGACGGCGCGGTGGTCACCGTGACCGCGCCCGCCACCGGGTCGGTCCCCATCTCCGTCCAGCTCAGCTACAAGACGTACGAGAACCTCTACGGCGCCGACTGGGCCTCCCGTCTGCAGTTCGTGCAGTTCCCCGAGTGCTACCTCACCACCCCCGACCTGGAGGAATGCCAGGCCTACACAGAGCTGGACACGGTCAACGACCCCGACTCCAAGACGGTCACCGCCACTGTCGACACCGCCGCCGACGGCACGGTCGCCCCGGCCTCGACGACCAGCGCCTCGGCGTCTTCGGGGATCCTCCAGGCGTCGTACGTCCGTCCGGCGGCGGCCACCGGTGACAAGGCGGTCGTCGGCGCGGTGGACTCCGGCGGTGGCGCGGCCGGTTCCTTCAAGGCGACCCCGCTGGTCACCGATGGCAAATGGGCGGCGGGCAACGCCTCCGGCGGCTTCACCTGGTCGTATCCGTTGCAGTTGCCGCCTACTCCCGCCGGGCCCGCCCCGGAGGTCGCTTTCAACTACAACTCGCAGTCCGTCGACGGCCGGACCGCCGTCTCCTCCCCGCAGGCCTCCTGGGTCGGCGAGGGCTGGGAGTACGACCCGGGGCACATCGAGCGCCGCTACCGCACCTGCAAGGACGACCGTGAGGACACGGACGCGGGTGCCGCCCCGAACAACACCGCCAAGAAGAACCGGACCTCGGACCTGTGCTGGGTCTCGTACAACGCCGTCATGTCCCTGCGCGGCAAGACGGTGGAGCTGGTCCGGATCGGCGACACCGATATCTACCGGCCGCAGGACGACGACGGCACCCGGGTCGAGCGCAAGACGGGTGGCGACAACGGCGACGACAACGGCGAGTACTGGATCGTCACCACCACCGACGGCGCCCAGTACTTCTACGGTCTGAACAAGGTCGGCGGCGGTCACGCCGACACCAAGTCCGTCTTCACCGTGCCCGTCTTCGGCAACCACCCCGACGAGCCCTGCCACGCGGCCGCCTTCGCCGACTCGCGCTGCGACCAGGCCTGGCAATGGGGCCTGGACAAGGTCGTCGACGTCCACGGCAACGCCATGATCCTCAACTGGCAGCCGGAGACCAACTACTACGCCGCCAACAAGAAGTTCAAGAACCCGGTGAAGTACATCCGCGGCGGCTACCCCACCAGCATCGAGTACGGCCTGCGCACCGCCGACCTCACCAAGCCCTCCGCGCGTGTCCTGCTCAACGCCGCGGAGCGGTGCCTGGAGACCGACGGATCCTGTGCCCCGGCCAAGTTCGACGACACCAAGAACCCCGCCTCTTACCGTCCCTGGTGGGACACCCCCGGCAACCTCAACTGCAAGTCCGGATCCAAGCTCTGCCCAGCCTTCCCCTCCTTCTGGACGCGGATGCGTCTGGCGTCGGTGACCACCGAGGCCGCCCGTCCCGGCGCCACGGGGCTCGGCAAGGTGGACACCTACACCCTCCACCAGTCCTTCCCCCGCGACTGGTACAACACCTCACCCGGCCTGTGGCTGAACTCCATCACCCGCACGGGCTACGCCCCCGGCGACAGCACCGGCACCCTGCAGAGCGAGGCGGGCGTCAGCTTCGGTCCGTACGTCACCGACGCGGGCGACCCGCTCGGCAGCTACCTCAAGGACCAGCAGCTGCCCAACCTCGTCCCCCGCTACAAGAACGACCCGCGCCCCGGCTTCACCCGTCCACGCATCGGTACCGTGACCACCGAGCACGGTGCCGACATCGAGGTGACCTACGACGGCGGCTGCAAGTCCCAGCCCGATGTGTCGCCCGAGAGCAATCACGGCACCTGCTTCCCGGTGCGCTGGTCGCCGGACGGCGAGGCCGACAAGCCGGCCATCGCCTGGTTCAACAAGTACGTCGTCTCCTCGGTCACCGAGACCGACCGGATCTCCGGAGTCTCCGACCGCGTCACCAGCCGCTACACCTACAAGGACGCGGCCTGGGCGATGGACGACGACGAGTTCTCCAAGCCGTCCCTGCGTACCTACAGCGTCTGGCGCGGCTACCGCGAGGTCGCCACCGTCAAGGGCGCCAAGAACGGCGCCACCACCGGCATCCCGCAGACCCAGTCGTATGCGGTCACCCGTTACTTCCGAGGCGCGGGAGGCGTGGTCAAGGACTCCAAGGACGAGGTCACCCTCGTCGCCGACGACGCACCCCAGTACGCGGGGATGACCGCCGAGACCATCACCTACGACGGCACCGGCGGCCGCGTCCTCAAGCGCACCCTCAACTTCCCCTGGTCGAAGCAGACCGCTTCCCGCGCCCGCGACGGCAAGCTCTCCCCACTGCTCGCCTTCCGTACCGGCGTCAGACGTACCGACGCCATCCAGACCGTCGACTCCTCCTGGCAGACCGTGCGCACCGAGACCGAGGTCGATCCCGACCACGGCCTTCCGGTCCAGGTCCAGACGGCCGTGGTCAAGCCGGACGGCACCGGAGGTGAGAAGTTCAGTAACTACACCTGCGCGAAAACCGAGTACGCCAACAACGAGGACGCCAACCTGATCGGCCTGCCCAAACAGGCCCGTACCACCGCGACCTCGTGTGCCGGCTATGCCTCCGCCGACCCCGCGACCCAGCTGATCAGTGCCACCCAGACCAGCTACGACGACGGAGCCTATGGCGCGACCCCCACCAAGGGGCTGCCCACCAGCACGGCCACCCCGGGTGGCTCGGGCGTCGGATACCCGGTGGTCATCAAGACCTCCTACGACCCGCTGGGCCGGATCCGCAAGTTGACCGACCCCCTCAAGGGCGTCACGGAGACCCAGTACACCCCAGCCGACGCCGGTGGCCCGCTCACCTCGGTCAAGACCATCAACGCCAAGGGCCACACCTCCACCAGCACGCTCGACCCGGGGCGGGGACTGACCCTCACCGTCACCGACGCCAACGGCAGGGTCACCCGGAACGAGTACGACGCGCTCGGTCGCCTGGTGAAGGGATGGTCGGCGTCCCGCTCCTCAGGGAACCAGGATCCGGACGTGAAGATCGGCTACCAGATGGCCAAGGTGACCGCCACCATCACAAAGCCGACCGCGGTGACCGTCCAGACCCTGCGCGACAACGGCAGCTACGCCAAGCAGGTCACCATCTACGACGGCCTGATGCGGCCGTTCCAGATCCAGAGCGAGGCCCACGGCCCCGGCCGGATCATCACTGACACCCGCTACGACGACCACGGCCTGGTCCGCGAGCAGACCGGCACCTACCTCGCCAAGGGCGAGCCCGAGACCGCCCAGTTCAAGCGCAAGAGCGACAGCGTCGTGCCCAGCCTGACCAGAACCGCCTACGACGGCCTGGAGCGACCGGTCAAGACCACCACCGTCCGCAGCGGCAAAGCCGTGTACTCGGCCTCCACCAGCTACGGCGACAACTGGACACTCACCCGCCCGCCGGGCGGCGCCTCACCGTCCGTCAAGACCTGGACCGACGCCCTCGGCCGGGTCAACCTCATCCAGCACTACACGGACGTCGGCCTGAGCCACTGGCGCAACACCAAGTACTCCTACGACGCCCGTGGCGCCCGTACGATGGTCACCGACCCGGCGGGCAACATCTGGACGTACACCTACGACGCCCGCGGCCGCCTCACCGACTCCACCGACCCGGACACCGGCGCCTCCTCGTTCGGTTATGACGACCTGGACCGTCAGACCAGAGTCACGGACTCGCTGCAAAAGAGCACCTACACCAGCTACGACGAGATCGGCCGTGTCACGGCGGTCCGCGAGGGTTCGACCACCGCGACGCCCACCAAGGAGTTCGCGTACGACATGACCGGCGCGCTGGGCAAGCCGGTCTCCTCCACCCGCCACGACGCCACCGGCGACTACGTCAACAAGATCACCGGTTACGACGCCGACTACCGTGCCACCGGCCGCGAAATCACCATCCCCGCCCACGCCAACACCAAGGGGGTGTCCGGCACATACGCCTACCAGTACACCTACACCCCCACCGGCAAGCCGCTGACCGTCACGCTGCCCGCGATCGGCGGGCTCGCCAAGGAGAAGGTCGTCACCCGCTACGACAGCGACGGTCTCGCCGAGTCCACCTCCGGCCTGAGCTGGTACACCAGCGACGTCACCTACTCCCCGTACGGCGAACCCCTGCGCACGGTCAGCGGCCCCCAGCCCTACCGGGTGTGGACCACCAACTTCATCGACGAGCCCAGCGGCCGCCTCCAGCGCACGGTCTGGGACCGGGAGACGACGAACTCCCACCGGCTGGCGGACACCTACTACTCGTACGACCGCTCCGGCAACATCACCTCCACGGCGCGCAAGCTCACCGACGGAACAACCTTGGCCTGGGACAACCAGTGCTTCACCTACGACAACCTGGGTGAACTGGTCCACGCCTGGACCTCCAGTGCCGCCGTCGGGACGGCCGGCACCGGCTGCAAGTCCGCCTCCGGCACCGTGTGGGGCTACCGCGAGGACGGTCAGACCTCCGCCGGCCCGATCGCCGAGGCCGCCGACTCCGCCGGCGACAGCACCACCCCCGACAGCGCCCTCACCTCCTCGCTCACCGCTGCCGCGCCCGCCTCCGGGACCGTCGCGACCGGCGACACCGCCTACTGGCAGTCGTTCACCTTCGACATCGCCGGCAACCGCGCGTCACTCACCGAGCACAACGCCGCCAACTCCGCGCTGGACGCGACCAGCACGTACTCCTACGGCACCCTGGTGACGGGCAACGGCACCAGCACCCCCACCCTGACCCAGCCGCACACCCTCACCAAGACCGACCAGGCCACCGGCGCCGATCCCACCTATTCCTACGACGCCACGGGCAACACCAAGACCCGCGCCCTCAGCGGCGGCTCCCAGAGCCTTCTGTGGAACAGCGAGAACAAGGTCGCCGAGGCCACTGGCCTCGGCGACGGTTCCGGCCCGGTCGTCGGCCTGTCCGGCAAGTGCCTGGACGACACCAGCAGCTCCACCGCCGACGGCAGTCCGATCCAGCTCTACCGCTGCAACAACAGCGTCGCACAGCAGTGGAAACCGACCGGTGACACCCTGCGCGTGATGGGCAAGTGTGCCAGCGCCAACGGCACGGCCAACGGCACCAAGATCCTGCTTGCCACCTGCGACGGCAGCGCCACCCAGAAGTTCACCGTTCGCACCTCGGACCAGAGCCTCTACAACCCGGCCTCCGGCAAATGCATCGACGTACCGAGTTCCAATGACGCCGACGGCACGGACCTGCAGCTGTACACCTGCAACAGCACCGCTGCTCAGCAGTGGACCCTCGCCGATCACACGTCGTACGTCTACGACGCGGAGGGGAACCGCATCCTCCAGCATTCCGCGGCCGGCAGCGTCCTCTACCTCGGCGACACCGAGGTCTCCGCCGACATCAACGGCAACGTCATGCAGTCCGCCCGCATGTACGGTCAGTCCGGCGCCCCGACCACGGTCCGCTCCACCCGGTACGGCAGCGCCACCGGCCACACATTGAGCATCCTGCTCAACGACCTTCTCGGTACCGCCACCACCGCGGTCGACGAGACGGCCGGCCAGCCCTACACCCGCCGTTCCTTCAAGCCGTACGGCGAGACCCGTGGGGTCAAGCCCTCCGCCTGGCCCAACAACCACACCTATCTCGGCGCCGGCATCGACGACACGACCACCGCCCTCACCCACCTCGGTGCCCGCGAGTACGACCCCTCCACCGGCCGCTTCATCTCCGCCGACCCGGTCATCGACATGGGCGACCCCCTCCAGGTGAACGGCTACGCCTACAGCCACAACAACCCCGTGACCCACAGCGACCCGACCGGTCTCTACGACCCGGACCGCATGGAGTACGAACGGCAGCGGCGCCTGATGAACGACAACCCGGGCCTGCACAAGCCGCGCGCCAAGCCACCGGTCGTGGTCAATTCGGATCTACGGAAAATTCTGGATTCCGTCTATCTCCGCGATGTCAGAGAAGGCGCCAAGGTCACCGGTGACGGAACGGTGACCACGGCCGTCATCCAGGAGCTGAACACCGGGCAACAGGTCAATGGAAAGTGGCATCTGGTCAAGGCGATGAACCTGATGCGCAGACTCGCCGAACTGCTCGACAAGGACCGCCTTCAAAAAATGAACAAGGGAACCGACCTCCTCACCGAGGAAGACCGCAAGATCGCGCGGGCGCAAGCCGGGAAAATCTGGAGCGCGCTCAACGGCAACGACGTCACTGGCGGCGTGACCAAATACCTGACCGAGGACGAGTCCGACGGGCAGCAGTTCCGAGGCGCCCGGAAGAACACCGTCGCCAAACAGGCCGTGAGCGACATCACCGGTCAGAGATTCGAGGTCGACCCCCGGGACCGGGCCCCCAACCCTCGCCCCCGCCAGACAGGCGAGCCCCATATGAAGGGATTCATGAAGGGCTTCGGTATCGTCGGCAGCGCCGTCGGTCTGGCCCAGTACCCGGAGCAGGTCTACAACTACGGCTGGAAGGAAGGCACCAGAAGTACTCTGGAAGGCTTTCTCGATCCGTTCGACATCGTTCCGGACGGTCAAGGTGTCGGTTGTGCGCTCTTCGGTGACTGCTACGCCGAAGCCGCTCCCATGGCATGAGAGGTGGGAACCGGTCCTGGAGCGCCTTGTAGGATTCCGGGACGCTCTCGGGCCGGTCCCCGGCGAAAAAATGGATTCGGATGAACATGACGGCATTTATCACGGGTGAGAATTTTCTCGACGAAATCCTGGCCCAGGTACCCGAGATGTCCGATCGGGTCAGGAGCCGCATCAACTCGGCTCTGTCCGACGAAACGAACTCCGAAACGGTCGACGACATCAAGGGCGACCATTACGGCCTGCTCTGGGAACTCTTCGCATACGTCCTTGAGCCCGCACTCGGCTCCGCGCGGCGTCCGGAGGATCTGGTGGAGCGGTGCTTCGCGTTCCTTGAAGGCGTCGCCTCGTCCGTGAGTACGTCACTGCGGGGCAATCTGGATGTCGTCATCGAGGACTACCTGTCCGGTTCCCTGGGGGACACGGCCTACCCGTTCGCAGGGCCCGCCTTCCGGGCCGCCATGGTTCGGAACCTCGCCGACCAGGGCGTCGACCGCCCGGAGGAGTGGCGGTGAATCCATGACAAAGGGAACAGTGACCGTGTGGTCCCCCTACGGCTGTGACCGCGCCGACGGCAGACGGCGACTAACCCACCGACGACCCCGAGACCTGGCCCCGGTTAGGTGTCATCTGGCCGCACCTGGCCGCCACCGACAA
>NZ_JBEXCS010000119.1:0-27100 GCF_040605395.1 Streptomyces sp. NPDC005648
GCCGGGTCACCGGTACGGCGGCGAGTGCGCGCAGTGCCTGTTCGAGCCGGAGCGCGCGGCGTTGCGGATCAGCATCGGCCAGGCCTGGGCACGGTCCTCGGCGGGACTTTCGCAACACGCCCTAGGGGGCGGCGCGTCAGACGATGCCCCGATCGCGCAGGCCTTGAATCTGATGTTCCGTCAACCCGGCCACCTCCGCCAGCACTTCGGCCGTGTGCTCGCCCAGGGCCGGTGGCGGGGAGTACCCCTCGACCGGCGTCGCCGCGAACCGGATCGGATTGGCGAGCAGCGGCAGCCGCCCCGACACCGGGTCCTCGACCTCGACCAGCATCTCCCGGTGTCGTATCTGCGGGTCGGCGAAGACCTCGGGCATCTCGTTGAACGGCCCGGCGGGGACGTCGTGTTCGTCGAGCACGGCCAGCCACTCGTCCCGGGTCCGGGTGCGCATGACCGCCTCCAGCACCGGCAGGATCTCCTCGCGGTGCGCGATGCGCGCGGACGTGGTGGCGAACCGGGGGTCCTGGTGCAGGTCGGTGCGGTCGGCCGCCGTACAGAAGGCGGCGAACTGCTTGTCGTTGCCGGCCACCAGGAAGAGCGGTTTGTCCGCGCACTGGAACGCCTGGGACGGGATGCCGCCGTAGCCGCCGTTGCCGCGCCGGGCCGGCACCTCGCCGGAGACCAGGTAGTTCATGGCGAAGTGGGAGAGCGAGGCCAGTCCGCAGTCCAGCAGGGAGAGGTCGATGAACTGGCCCTCGCCGGTGGCGTCCCGGTGCCGCAGGGCCGCCAGTACGGCCGTCGCCGCGTACAGGCCGGTGAGGATGTCGACCATGCTGACGCCGACCTTCATCGGTTCCTCGGGGTGGCCGGAGACGCTCATCATCCCCGACATGGCCTGGAAGATGCCGTCGTAGCCCGGGCGTTCGGCGTACGGACCGGTCTGGCCGAAGCCCGTCACCGAGAGGTAGACGAGCCGGGGGTTCAGCGCCCGCAGGCTCTCCGCGTCGAGGCCGTACTTCGCCAGCGTGCCCGTGCGGAAGTTCTCGACCAGCACGTCCGACCGGGCGGCGAGGGCGCGGATCACCTCCTGGCCCTCGGCGGTGGCGTGGTTGACGGTGACCGACCGCTTGTTGCGGTTGCACGAGAGGTAGAAGGCGGCCGTGTCCGTCCCGGGGGCGAACGGCGGCCCGTACGTACGCGAGTCGTCGCCCGCGCCGGGTCGCTCGACCTTGATCACCTCTGCTCCCAGGTCGGCCAGCAGCTGGGTGGCCAGGGGGGCGGCGAGGATGCGGGACAGGTCCAGGACGCGGATCCCGGCCAGGGCGGTCGACGGCATCGAGGTCTCCCTCTGTTCACGGACTGCCAATCAGTTATATAAATAATACATCTAGCGGCTGAGCGACACCCCGCTTGATTGCTCAACTATCCAATTCATGTAACTATATCGATCGGCCGACCGGCCGGGACCGGAGGGCGTGCTGATGACCGTCGCGGCGAGGACCCTCACCGAGCAGGAACAGCGTGAACGCCGGGTGTGGTTCCGGGCCCGCTGGGAGCGCGGGGTCGCCTTCAACCGGCACTGCCGCCTCCGGGTGACCCGCTGGGACGCGGAGGCCGTGGAGATCGTGCTGCCCTACGCCGAGTCCCTCTCCGCCCACGAGGACGTCTTCCACGGCGGGGTCATCTCGGCGCTCATCGACACGGCCGGCTCCGGAGCCGTGATCGCCGGGCACGACTTCACCCATGGGAGCCGGCTGAGCACCGTCTCGATGTCCGTGCAGTACCTCGCCCCCGCCCGGGGCCAGGAAGCCGTCGCCCACGCCCGCTGCGTCCGGCGCGGTCGCAGACTGCACTTCGCCGACGTCGACGTGCTGACCGACGGACGCCTGTGTGCGCGCGGCCAGGTGGTGGTGACCATCTCCGGCGAGCGGCCCGGTGTCGGCGACCCGATCGACCCGATCGACCCCATCGACCCGACCGACCCGATCGACGCCATCCTCCCCATTGACTCCATCGACTCCCTGACGGAGGAGTGACCGCATGACCGAGGAGCCCGCCCAGGACGACCTGGTGCTGTACGAGGTCGACGAGGACGGTGTCGCCACCGTCACCCTCAACCGGCCCGAGCGCAGGAACGCCTGGAGCATCCCCATGGAGCGCCGTTTCTTCGCGCTCCTCGACGAGGCCGCGCAGGACCCGGCCGTCCGGGTCGTGATCGTCACCGGCGCGGGCAAGGCCTTCTGCCCCGGCATGGACGTACAACGCCTGGAACAGAACGCCCAGCCGGGCCAGTCCCTCAACCTCCAGGCCCGCGTCCCCATGTACAGCAGGCGCACCCTGCCCAAGCCGATGATCGCCGCCGTCAACGGCGCCTGCGCGGGCATCGGACTGGTCCAGGCACTGATCTGCGACGTCCGTTTCGCCGCCCGCGGCGCCCGTTTCACCACCGCCTTCACCCGGCGCGGCCTGGCCGGCGAGTACAACCTGCCGTACGTCCTGCCGCGGGTGATCGGCCTGGAGAATGCGCTCGACCTGCTGCTGTCGGGGCGGGTCTTCGACGCCGACGAGGCCAAGGCCCTCGGCCTCGTCAGCCGGGTCGTCGAACCCGAGGACCTGCTGGACGCCGCCCGCGCCTACGCCCGGGACATCGCCCGCAACTGCTCCCCGCGCGCCATGGCCGTCGTACGCCACCAGGTGTACGGCGACCTCGACCGCACCTTCACCGACGCGCTGGCCCGCTCCTACTCCGCCATGGAGTTCTTTGCGGGCTCGCCGGACTTCCGGGAGGGCGTGGCGAGCTTCATGGAGAAGCGGGAGCCGAAGTTCGAGGGCCTGCCCCCGGACTTCGACCCGGACGAGGCCACCCGCGACGCGTTCCTGCCGTACTGACCGAGGAGGTTTCCGACGATGACAGGGCAGCCGTTCCCCGTCGAGGCCGGGCACATCATGATGTTCGCCCGCGCCATCGGCGACGAACACCCCGCGTACCAGGGCGAGTCGGCCCTCGCCCCGCCCACCTTCACCATGGCGAGCGCGCACTACGACCCCGACTACCACCTGCGGCCCAAGCCCGACGAGGAGTGGTTCGGCTCCGGCGGCGGACCGGGTGTGATGGCCGAGGGCGGCGGCGGACTCCACGCCGAGCAGCACTTCGAGTACCACCGCCCGGTGCGCGCCGGCGAGACGCTGTACGCGCACACCGTCCCGGGGCGCAGCTGGGAGAAGCAGGGCCGCAGCGGCCGGCTGCTGTTCAGCGAGCGCGTCACCGAGTACCGGGACGCCGACGGCCGGCCGGTGGTCAGCGCCGTGACCGTGGCCGTCGTGCCCGAGGGCCCCGCCACCCCGAAGGAGGCCCGATGAGCCTGAGCAGCAGTGACATCAAGGTGGGCGAGACGCGCGAGAGCGTCCTCGTCGAGGATCTGAAGCGGACCCGGATCGTGCAGTACGCGGGCGCCTCCGGGGACTTCAACCCCCTGCACACCGACGAGCGGTTCGCCGTCGAGGCCGCGGGGTACCCCGGTGTCTTCGCGCACGGCATGCTCACGATGGGCATGACAGGCCGGGTCCTGACCGACTGGGTCGGCCCCGAGTCGCTGCTGCGCTACGGCGTGCGCTTCAAGGCGCAGGTCTGGCCCGGCGACACCCTGACCGCCACGGCCACCGTCGAGTCGATCGAGGACGCGCCGGACGCCCCGGTGGCCCACTTCTCCCTGCGCACGGTCAACCAGGACGGCGTAGAGGTGGTCACCGGCACCGCGACGGCCCGCCTGGAGCCTTGACCCGGTGACCGCCACGCAATCCGCCGGGGGCGGGCCGGAACGAGAAGCAGGGGCGGTGCGGGTCGCCGCGGCGGAGCCGTCGGACAAGTGGGCGCGCGGCGACGGGTCGGCTCGGCCGGGCGCTCGCGCCGTCCGGCGGGGTGGGCCGGTCACGGGGGGCGGGGCACAGGACGTCGACCCGGAGCTGCCGGAGGAGGACGGCCGGTGCGGGTCCCCCCGCCCGGACGGGGCGCCGGAACGTGGCTCGGCGGAGGCGGGCGACGTCGTCGACGCCACCTGGACCGCCATGGTGAGCCGTGCCTACGACCACGGTCGGCCCGCCGTCCGGTTCGGCGGCCCGAGCTGGAACGGGCGCGAGCTCCTCGACCGGGCCGGGGGTGCGGCCGACTGGCTCGACACGCTCGGCCTGGAGCCCGGTGCCCCCGTCCCGGCCCTGGTCGCCACCTCCGCCGACGCCCTCGCGCTGGTGATCGGCGGGGCCGGTTCCGGGCATCCGCTCGCGCCGCTCGGCGTCCGTATGACCGCGCACGAGATAGCCGCCGTGGTCAAGGGGATGCCGGCTCGTCTCCTGCTGGCGCAGCCCGAGTTCGCCGACCTCGCGGGACAGGTCGCCGAGCTGTCCGGCAGCCGGGTCGCCATCGTGCCCGAACTCGACTTCAGCGCAAGGACGTTGACGGCAGACCCCGATCAACTCGCCGCCGTCCTCCACACCTCCGGCACCACCGGCCTGCCCAAACCCGTCCCCATGAGCCAGCGGCGGCTGGCCGCGCGGGCCCGCGTCAACGGGCGGCTGTGCGCGCTCGACCCCGACAGCTTCTACGGCGGCAGCGCCCCCTTCCACCACATCGCGGGCCTCGGCAACATCGCCGTCGCCCTCGCCGCCGGCGCGCTGGTCACCGGCCTGCCCCGCTTCAGCGTCGAGGGCTGGACCCTGCTGCGCGACCTGGGCACCACGCACACCAGCATGGTCCCGGCGATGCTGGAGACCCTGCTGGCCGCGGGCGAGGCCCGCCACCCGAGCCTGCGGACCCTCCAGTACGGGGGCGCGCCCGTGCGCCCCGGCACACTGCGGCGGACGTACGAGGCGATGCCCGGCGTCCGCATGCTCAACATGTTCGGGCAGACGGAGGGTTCGCCGATCAGCGTGCTCACCCCCGAGGACCACCGGGAAGCGGTGGCGGGACGTGCCGAGTTGCTGCGTTCGGTGGGCCGGCCCGCACCCGGCGTCGAGGTGAGGGTCGACCGGGCCGGAGCGGACGGCGTCGGTGAGATCCACGCCCGCGCCGGCCATTTCTTCCGTGTCGACGCCGAGGGCTGGCTGCACAGCGGCGACCTGGGCCGGATCGCGGACGACGGCTACCTCTACCTCCTCGGCCGCGGCAGCGACATGATCATCCGGGGCGGTGAGAACGTCCACCCGCTGGAGGTCGAGACGGTCCTGACCGCGCATCCCGGCGTCGCGGACGCGGCCGTGACCGGTGTACCCGACGAGCGGCTCGGTCAGACGGTCGTCGCCTTCGTCGTACCGGCCGACCCTGGCGCCCCGCCCGGACCGGCGGCGCTCAGAAGCCATACCCGCGCCCGGCTCTCCGGGTTCAAGGTCCCGGTGCGCTGGTGGTTCGTGGACGACCTGCCGCGCAACGCCAACGGCAAGGTCGTACGCCGTGACCTGCGGGAGCCGTACGAAGGAGACCCCCATGCCTGACCAGGTCGACCCGACCCGCCTCGACACGCTCCTCGGCCGCATCCGGCGGGAGGTCGAGCACGGCCCCCTGCCGTCCGCGCAGGTCGCCGTCGCCCACGACGGGCGGCTGGTGGCCTTCGAGACCTACGGCGACGCCCAACCCGGCACCCGCTACGTCCTGCAGTCCGTCGGACGGTCGATCGTCGCCGGCGCGGTGTGGAAGCTGATCGGCGACGGGCTCCTGGACATCGGTGAGCGAGTGGCCGCGATCATCCCGGAGTTCGCGCCGAACGGGAAGGACGCGGTGACCGTCGAGCAGGTGCTCACGCACACCGCCGGTTTCCCCTTCGCGCCCCTCGGACCGGCCAAGGCGGTGGACCGGGAGCAGCGGCTGGCCGCCTTCGGACGCTGGCGGCTCGACTACCCGCCCGGCACCCGCTTCCAGTTCCATCTCACCTCCGCCGCCTGGCTGATCGCCGAGATCGTGGAGCGGCGCACGGGCCTGTCCTTCGCCGACTATCTGCGCGAACGGATCACGGAGCCGCTGGGGCTGTCGTCGATCGAGCTCGGGGTGCCGGTGGACCGGCAGCCGGGCTCCGTGGCCCCGATGCTCGCCACCGACCGCACGGACGACACGCAGGAACCCGACCCCTGGGGGCCGTGGTACCTGTCCGACCCGAAGGTCCTGGCGGCCGGGGAGCCCAGTCACGCCCTGGTCGCCACCGCCGCCGACGTCACCCTGTACTTGCAGGCCCTGTTCCACTCGGGCCTGTGGAAGCCGGAGGCGGTCGCGGACGGCATCCGCGTCCGGTTCACCGACCACCCGCACGGGGAGCGGATCTACGGCGGCGGCGGGGGACGCCGTACGAGCATGGGGCTGTTCGTGACCGTGGCCGGTCCCGACGCCGGCAGCAACCTGCCGTCGACAGGCTCGCCCGCGCTCTTCGGCAGCGCTGGCGCCGCCTACCAACTGGGCTTCATGGACCCGGAGTCGGGCCTGTCCTTCGCCTGCCTGTGCAACGGCTACCCGCTCGCCGGCTACGACCACTCCCCGCACGGCACCGCCCTGCTCGACGACATCGCGAACCTGGCGGCGGGCCTGGCCGGTTAGGGTCCTCGCCCCACCGGCCGGGCCCGCCGCCAGGCGGGGTCCCGCGAACGCTCAGCGGCTGATCAGCTGCTGGGCGTTGTTGAACATGATGTCGTCCTGCGCGGACTCGTCGAGCTCCGCGATCAGCTTGCGGAAGTCGGCCGGGGCGGCGAGGCCCTCCGCGTGCGGGAAGTCGGAGCCCATGACGATGGACTCGTGGTAGCCCAGGCGCCGGACGACGTCCACGATGTCGTCCTCCGGGTAGGGCACCACCCGGACGTGCTTGCGGAAGACCTGGCTGGGGCGCTCGTCCAACTGCCCGCCGATCCAGGGGCCGTTGCGACCCATGCCCCGGCTCTTGTCCATGTGGCGCACGAAGTGCGGGACCCACTCCGAGCCGAACTCGGAGACCAGGATGTTGATGTCCGGGAAGCGCCCGAAGAGGTTGTCGAAGATCAGCGCGGACAGCGTCTCCTCGATGGGACGCTGGCCGTAGGTGTTCTGCCACTGCCAGGCCGACATCCGGAAGTGGATCGGGTTCGGGTCGAAGCCCCAGGAGGGGGCGACCTGCGAGTTGTAGTAGAACTCGCTGATGTGGTAACAGACGCTCGCCTTGGCCTCGTTGACCAGTTTCCAGAACGGGTCGAAGTACGGGTCGCCCGGCGAGCGGCCGTAGACCGGCCCGGTGGGCAGCAGGATGAAGCGGGCGCCCTGCTCCAGGACGTACTCCAGCTCCTTGACCGCGCTGGGCAGATCACGCAGCGAGAGCAGGGCCGGGGCGTAGATGCGGCCCTGGTGGTCGAAGCCCCAGACCTCGTTCATGTAGCGGTTGAACGAGTGGTAGTTGGCGTAGAGCGGCTCGACGCCCTTGACGTACTCCTCGGCCACCAGCGCCCAGCCGCCCGGATACATGATCGTCTGGTCCAGGCCCTGTTCGTCCATGATCCGCAGCCGTGCCTCGCGGTTCTGGTACGCCTCGTGCATCGGCTCGAACTGGTATGTCTCCTCCGGATTGCCCGAGGCCATCGCCTTGAGCATCTCCTTCAGCGAGCCGGGACGGTAGACCTGCCCGAACTCGGGCTCCAGACACACGACGATCCGGTCCCCGGCGAGAATCACCTCCCGCCCGTCCGGCAGTGTCACCGGTGCGACCGCCGCACCGAGGAACTCCTTGGGAAGGTAGCGGGTGAAGGAGTCCCGCTCCTCGTACATGTGCTGGTCGCAGTCGAAGATGCGCTTGCGGTGTTCGGCCATGGCCGTCGCCTCCGGACCCCGGGTTCTGTTCAATGCAGGCTATTCAGTGCTCCTTCTATAATTATCTAACTGTTTCTCGGAGGCAAGGGGTTCTCACGGACGGGCTCGTCCGGGTGGCCCGGCGGGTCAGTCGATGAGCTCCAGCACCGTCTTGGGTCCGGCGGCGTTGACCACGTCGTCGGCGCTGGAGATGTGCCGCTGCCAGAGCTTCTCCGCCTCGTCCGCCTTGCCGGACTCGATCAGCCCGATCAGCCGCACATGCGCCCGGTGGCCCTTGAGGGCCTGCGCCTTCTGGGTCTCGGCGTCCGTGGCGGCCGCGGTGTAGGAGGCGTTGGCCCGGTCGATGATGTTGCGCACCATGCCGCACAGCAGGATCAGGGTCTGGTTGCCGGTGAGCTCGACCAGCAGGGCGTGGAAGGCGTCCTGCGCCTCGACCAGGGCGAGCGGGTCCTCCAGGGCCGCCTTCTCGGCGGCCACCGCCTCCCGCAGCCGTGTGATGTCGGCGGGGGTGTGCTTGGCGGCGAGCTGGCGGGCGCAGGGCGGCTCGATGAGCGCCGCCGCGCGGTAGAGGTCGCCCAGCGTGGCGCCGCGGTACTCGAGGATCAGGCCGGCGAAGCGGGCGGCGACGTCCGCGTCGGGCGCGCTCACCCGGGCGCCCCCGTGGGCGCCGCGGCGCACCGTGATCAGGGACTCCGACTCCAGGACGCGGAAGGCCTCGCGCAGGGTCGGCCGCGAGATGCCGAACTGCTCCATCAGCCCCGACTCGGGCGGCAGGGCGTCGCCGGGCTTCAGTTCGCCCCGGACGATCTGCCGGCGCAGGTGGCCGGCGACCAGTTCGGCGGTCTTGGGTACCCGCACCTGGCGTCCGACGCGGCTGCGGGCGGGGGCGGGCACGGCCGCCGTTTCACTTGCGCGTGCTGCCTCGGCCACGGTGGGCTCCTCATATAGCAAAATGAATCGTCTTAGTGCATCGAGGGTACCAGGTCAAGGGTTGCTTGATCATGTCTGCGCCCAGCCCGGTCTGGCGCCGGTGCCGCTCTTGAGATATAGATGATTCATCTATCTATTAATGGTCCCGGCCCGTGGGAGTGACCTCGATGACCGAGAAGGCGACCCCGGTGATCCTCACCGAACTCACCGACGACGGGGTCATGATCCTCACCCTGAACCGGCCCGAACGGCACAACGCCTGGACGCTGGAGATGGAGCTGCTCTACAACGAGCTGTTCGACCGGGCGGAGACGGATCCGCGGGTACGGGCGGTGGTGCTGACCGGCGCCGGGCGCGGCTTCTGTCCCGGGATGGACATGAGCGTGCTGGACGGGGCCTCCTCCGGTGCCCGGCCCTGGCCCACCGGACAGCTGCCCCCGCGCACCCGCCCCATGACCTTCCCCAAGCCCGTGGTGGCGGCCGTCAACGGTGCCTGCGCGGGCATCGGCTTCAACCAGGCGGTGATGTGCGACGTCCGGTTCGCCGTGCCGCAGGCCAAGTTCGCCGCCGCCTTCAGCGCCCGCGGCCTGGTGGCCGAGGACGGGGTGTCCTGGATCCTGCCCCGGCTGGTGGGATACGGCAACGCCGCCGACCTGCTGCTGTCCTCGCGCCGGATCACCGGAACGGAGGCGCACGCGATGGGCCTGGTCAACCGCCTGGTCGAGCCGGAGGACCTGCTTTCCGAGGCCCTCGACTACGCGACCGGGCTCGCCCGCTCGGCGAGCCCTTACGCGATGTCCCTCATCAAGCGGCAGCTCGCCGACGACCAGGCGCGGACCTTCGCCGAGAGCAGCGAGCGGGCGGCGGAGCTGCTGGCGGTGGCCAAGCGCGCCCCGGACTACCGCGAGGGCGTGCTCAGCTTCATCGAGCGCCGCCCACCGGCCTTCCCCGCGCTGGGCGAGGAAGCGCAGCAGCTGGAGGGGACCTCGTCATGACCCGGACCGAACTGCCGCTGCACCGCCGCACGATCACCGTCACCGCCTTCGAGGAGGGCGCCGGCGAGATCTCGGTCGAGGCGGAACTGCGCGACGAGCGCCCCTGGGAACGGCCGCCGGGCGGCACCGTCCACCGTATGGTGCTGGCGGTGCGGGTGCGGCTCGCGGACATGGTGATCGTGGCGGCCGAGGCCGGCATGAAGGACTTCCCGCACGCCGAGTGCCCCCGGATCGCGCCCGCCTTCGGCTCTCTGGTCGGGCTCGGCGTGGCCGGCGGCTACAACCGGGCCATCCAGGAGCGGTTCCGGGGCGTGTCCGGCTGCACCCACCTGTACGAGCTGACCCGCGCGCTGGGCCCGGCCGTCGTCCAGGCCGCCATCTCGGCCCGCAACCGCGCGGGCGGCCCGGCCTCCCACGACCCGCGTGCCACCACCTGGGTGCTGAACAGCTGCCACGTCTGGGCGCCGGACGGCGTGGGCCTGCGCAAGATCGAGGCGGGCTGGAGGCCGGGCCCCGGTCCGCGTCCGGTCCCGGAGCTCGGCGTCTTCGAGGCGTCTAGGGATTCATGAGCCGGGGCTCGCGCGGCAGCTCCAGCACCTTCTCCGCGAGGATGTTGCGCTGCACCTGCGAGGTGCCCGCGTAGATCGTGCCCGAGCGGGCGATCAGATACGTCGTCGACCAGGACGCGGAGGTGTTCGCCGCGCCGGGGTCGTCGGCGCGGTACGTGCGCAGGGGCGGCCGGCCCACCGGCACCTGACCGTGCAGGCCCATGATGTCCATCGCCAGATCGGTGACCTCGGTGTGGTACTCGCTCCAGTACAGCTTGGCGATCGACGACTCGGGGCCCGGCTCGGCGCCCTTGAGCCAGCCGGTGAGAATGCGGTAGCCGAGGCAGCGCATGATCTCGACCTTGGACCAGCACCAGGCGATCCGCTGCCGGATCACCGGGTCCCGGTCCTTGCCGTACTGCCGCGCGAGTTCCACGAGGCGCTCCACCTCGGCCCGGAACAGGATCGGGTTGGTCGCCGCCTCCTCCCCGCGCTCGACGCCCAGCAGGCTCTGGGCGACCGTCCAGCCGTTGTCGACGCCGCCGACCACGAGGTCGGCGCGGGTGCGGGCGCCGTCGAAGAAGACCTCGTTGAAGTGCAGCTGTCCGCTCATCATGCGGAACGGCCGTACCTCGACGCCGGGTTGGTCGAGCGGGACCAGCAGGAAGGAGATGCCCCGGTGCTTGGAGGCCCCGGGGTTCGTCCGCGCCAGGACGAAGATCCAGTCGCTGTGGTGGGCGCCGGACGTCCACACCTTCTGGCCGTCGATCACCCACTCCTCGCCGTCCCGTACGGCGCGGGTCTTGAGGGACGCGAGGTCCGAGCCCGCGTCCGGCTCCGAGTACCCCTGGCACCAGGTGTCCTCGCCGCTGAGGATGCGGGGGAGGAAATGGTCCTTCTGTTCCTCCGTGCCCCACCGCAGCAGTGTGTTCGCCAGCATCTTCACGCCGAAGGTGTCCTGCGGCAGCCCGAACGGCACACCGGCCAGGGCGAGTTCCTCCATCAGCACGACCTGGTGCAGCTTGGACAGGCCCCGGCCGCCATGACGCTCGGGCCAGGCGAGGGAGAGGTAGCCGCGCTCGACGAGCCGCCCGCGCCACTCGCGGGCGAAGGCCCAGGCGGCGTCCGTGTCCAGGGCGCCGATGCCCTGCCACCCGGGCGGCAGGGCATCGGCGAGGAAGGCCTGGACCTCGGCGCGGAACGTCTCGGTCTCCGGGGGATAGCTGATGTCCACGTGCGTTCGCTCCTCGTCCGGCCCTGCCCGCACAGCTGATCGCCGTATTGATTGTTTCAGCATAATAGGTTATCTATTTAAGAGGAATGGTGTCGAGTCGGAGGCGGACTGACATGGGACTGCTGGACGGCCGGAACGCGGTGATCACCGGCGGCGCACAGGGCATCGGCTACGAGATCGCCCGCGTCCTCGGCGGCGAAGGCGCGCGCGTCGTCCTCGGCGACATCAACGAGTCCGCCGCCGCCGAGGCCGCCGAACGCCTCACCAAGAACGGCGCGAGAGCCACCTCCTCACGCTGCGACGTCACCGACGAGGACGAGGTCGCGGCCCTCGTGGCCCACTGCACCGACACCTTCGGCCCGGTCGCCGTCATGGTCAACAACGCCGGCATCACCCGGGACGCGACCCTGCGCAAGATGCCGCTCACCGACTTCCGCGCCGTCGTCGACGTCCATCTCACCGGCGCCTGGAACGGCACCCGGTACGCCGCCGAGGCGATGCGCGCGCACGGGCAGGGCGGCAGCATCGTCAACATCTCCTCCATCGCGGGCAAGGTCGGCAACTTCGGGCAGACGAACTACAGCGCCGCCAAGGCCGGCCTCGTCGGCCTCACCAAGGCGTCCGCCAAGGAACTCGCGAAGGCGGGGATCCGGGTCAACGCCGTACAGCCCGGCCTGATCCGTACCGCGATGACCGAGGCGATGCCCCCGGCCGCCTGGGACGCGAAGCTCGCCGAGATCCCCCTCGGCCGTGCGGGCGAACCCGCCGAGGTCGCCCAGGTGGTCCTCTTCCTCGCCTCCGACATGGCGAGCTACATCACCGGATCCGTGGTCGAGGTGACCGGCGGCCGGTACATGTGAGCCCGCTGAACCCGCTGTATTCGCTGATGAAAGGCATGGCCGATGCGTGACGCGGTGATCTGCGAACCGATACGGACTCCGGTCGGGGGCTACGGGGGAGTCTTCCGGGACGTGACCGCCGCCGAGCTCGCGGCCACCGTCGTACGGGCCGTCCTGGATCGCACCGGGATCCCGCCCGCGGCCGTCGACGACGTGCTCCTCGGACAGTGCTACCCCAACGGGGAGGCACCGGCCATCGGCCGCGTCGCCGCACTGGACGCCGGACTGCCCGTCGAGGTCCCCGGACTCCAGATCGACCGCCGCTGCGGCTCGGGACTGCAGGCGATCATCACGGCGGCGATGCAGGTGCAGACCGGCGCGAGCGACCTCGTGCTGGCCGGTGGTGTCGAGTCGATGAGCCGGGCCGAGTTCTACACGAACGACGTCCGCTGGGGTGTACGCGGCGCCGGCACCACACTGCACGACCGGCTCGCCCGCGGCCGGGTCACCTCCGGCGGCGTCAACCACCCCGTCCCCGGCGGCATGCTGGAGACCGCGGAGAACCTGCGCCGCGAGTACGGCATCCCCCGCGAGGAACAGGACGAACTGGCCCTGCGCTCGCACCAGAAGGCCGTCGCCGCCCAGCGGGCGGGCCGCTTCGCCGACGAGATCGTGCCGGTCACCGTGCGCACCCGCAAGGGCGGGACACTGGTCGACACCGACGAACACCCGCGCGCCGACTCCTCGCTCGAGAAGCTCGCCGGGCTGCGTCCGGTGCTCGGCCGCCAGGACCCGGAGGCCACCGTCACGGCGGGCAACGCCAGCGGCCAGAACGACGGCGCCGCGCTCTGCGTGGTGACCCACCCCGAACGCGCCGCCGAACTCGGGCTTCGCCCCCTGGGCCGCCTGGTCTCCTGGGCCGTCGTCGGCGTACCGCCCGAGACGATGGGCATCGGGCCCGTGCCCGCCACGGCCAGGGCCCTGGAGCGCGCGCATCTGAAGCTCTCCGACATCGACCTGATCGAACTCAACGAGGCCTTCGCCGCCCAGGTACTGGCCTGCACCCGCGCATGGGCCCTGACCGAGGCCGACTTCGAGCGGCTGAACGTCAACGGCTCCGGAATCTCGCTGGGCCACCCCGTCGGCGCCACCGGCGGCCGCATCCTCGCCACCCTGCTGCGCGAACTCGACCGCCGCCAGGCCCGCTACGGCCTGGAGACCATGTGCCTGGGCGGCGGCCAGGGCCTGGCAGCCATCTTCGAACGCCCCGGCAACGCCACTGGAGGACGCTGACATGGCCGGACTGATCGCATACGGCGCCCATGTGCCGTACCACCGCCTGGCCCGCGCCGATGTCGCGGCCACGCTGGGAACACCGGCGGGACGCGGCACCCGCGCGGTCGCGGGCTACGACGAGGACACCACGTCCATGGCCGTCGAGGCGGCCCGCGCCGCGCTGGCCCGCGACGGCCTGCGCGACCGCGTCGGCCAGCTCTTCCTCGCCACCGCCGCACCCGCCTACCTCGACAAGACCAACGCCACCGCCGTCCACGCCGCGCTCCGCCTCGACGAGCACGTCCTGGCCGTCGACATGGCCGGCTCGGTCCGCTCCGGCCTCGGTGCCCTGGTCACCGCCGCCCGCTCCGCGGTTCCGACCCTGGCCGTCCTGTCGGACCTGCGCACCGGCCTGCCCGGCGGCACCGACGAGATCGCGGGCGGCGACGGCGCGGCGGCGTTCGTCTTCGGCGGCCACCGCAACGGCGCACCCGTCCTGGCCGAACTGCTCGCCCACGACACCGTGAGCGACGAACTCCTCGACCGCTGGCGCCTCCCGGGCGCCCCCGCCTCCCGTGTCTGGGAGGAACGCTTCGCCGAGGAGATCTACGTCTCCCTCGCCGACAAGGCCCTGACCGCCGCCCTCGACCAGGCAGGCCTGGAGCGCGGCGCCGTCGACCACCTCATCGTCTCCGGCCTGCACGCGCGCGCGTGCGCGACGGTCCGGCGCACGGCCGGTACCCGCGGTGAGGCGGCCGTCCCGGACCTCACCGACGTGATCGGCAACGCGGGCACCGCCCAGCCCGGTCTGCTCCTCGCCGACGTCCTCGACCGTGCCGCACCCGGCGAGGTCATCGCCCTCGTCGTGCTCGGCGACGGCGCCGGAGTCCTGCTGCTGCGCACCACCGACGCGCTCCCGGCCCACCGCGGCGCCCGCCCGGTCGCCGCGCAGATCGCCGCGGGCAGCGCCCCGATGCCGTACGCCACCTATCTCTCCTGGCGCGGACTGCTCGACCGTGAACCACCCCGCCGCCCGGACCCCGAGCCGCCCTACGCCCCGCCCGCGCACCGCCGTACCTCCTGGAAGTACGGCTTCGTGGCGGCCCGGTGCGAGAAGTGCGGCGCCCGGCAGCTGCCGCCGGACCGGGTGTGCGCCGGCTGTCACAGCGTCGACGCCATGGCGGAGGAGCCGATGGAGCACGTACGCGGCACGGTCGCCACGTTCACCGTCGACCGGCTGGCCCACACGCCCAGCCCGCCGATGCTCGTCGTGGTCGTCGACTACGACGGCGGCGGACGCTTCCGCTGCCAGCTGACCGATGCCACCGAGGCCGACGCCGTCATCGGCGCCCGGGTGGAGATGACCTTCCGGCGCACGGTCACGGCGTCCGGCATCCACAACTACTTCTGGAAGGCCCGGCCGGTGCGCACGGGCGAGACCGAGGAGACACACGGATGAGCTCGCACGGAATCCGGGACCGGGTCGCGATCGTCGGCATGGGCTGCACGCCCTTCGGCGAGCACTGGAGCCGCTCGGCCGACGATCTGCTGGTCGACGCCGTGGGCGAGGCGGTGACCTCGGCCGGCGTCACCCTCGACGACATCGACGCGTTCTGGTTCGGCACCCAGGCCTCCGGCGTCTCCGGACTGACCCTCAGCCGCGCCCTGCGCCTGCCCAACAAGCCGGTCACCCGCGTCGAGAACATGTGCGCCACCGGCTCCGAGGCCCTGCGCAACGCCTGTTACGCCGTCGCCTCCGGCGCCTACGACATGGCGATGGCGGTCGGCGTGGAGAAGCTCAAGGACTCCGGCATGTCGGGCCTGTCCGGTACGGCGATCCCGGGCGCGGGCGACGACAGCCGCGGCGAGATCACCGCGCCCGCCAACTTCTCCCTCCTCGCTCCCGCCTACGCCGCCAAGTACGGCCTGTCGGAAGAGGAGTTGAAGGACGTCATCACCCGTATCGCCTGGAAGAACCACGTCAACGGCGCCCGCAACCCCCGCGCGCAGTTCCGCAAGGAGGTGCCGCTGGAGCGCATCCGCTCGGCCCCGATCGTGGCGGGCATGCTCGGTGTGTTCGACTGCTCCGGCGTCTCGGACGGTTCGGCGGCGGCGATCGTCGTACGCGCCGAGGACGCCTACCGGTACACGGACAGGCCGATCTTCGTGAAGGCGCTGTCCTTCGTCGCGGGCCCGGCGGACGGACTTCTCGACCCGGAGTACGACTTCACCACCTTCCCCGAGGTCGTCGCCTCCGCCCAGGAGGCCTACCGGCAGGCGGGGGTCACCGACCCCCGTGCGGAACTCGCCCTCGCCGAGGTCCACGACTGTTTCACCCCCACGGAGCTGGTGCTGATGGAGGACCTCGGCTTCGCCGGGCGCGGACAGGCCTGGAAGGACGTCACCGATGGGGCGTTCGACCTCGACGGTTCGCTGCCGGTCAACCCGGACGGCGGCCTCAAGGCCTTCGGCCACCCCATCGGCGCCTCCGGCCTGCGCATGATGTTCGAGGCATGGCTGCAACTGCGCGGCGAGGCACCGCCGGAGCGCACGGTGCCGTCCGTGGCCGGGGGGCGCTCGCTGGCGCTCACCCACAACTTGGGCGGCGGACCCGGCGAATGCGTCTCCTTCGTGTCCATCGTCGGCAGCGAACTCACCGAGTAGACAAGGCGGTTCGGGGCATGGGACGACTCGACGGCAAGATCGCCGTGGTGACCGGGGCGGCGTCGGGCATCGGCGCCGCCACGGCACGCCGTGTGGCGGCCGAGGGCGCGCACACGGTGGTCGCCGACCTGAACCTCGACGGCGCGAAGGCGGTGACGGAGGAGATCCGCGCCGCCGGCGGCTTGGCGACCGCGGTCCCGGTCGACCTCGGTGACGTGGACAGCGTACGGGCCATGGTGGCCGCGGCGGTCGAGACGTACGGCGGCCTCGACGTCCTGCACAACAACGCGGCGGCCACCCATCTGGCCGCCCGCCGGGACCTCGCCGTCGTGGAGGCCGACCCGGCGGTCTGGGACGACACAATGCGCGTCAACCTGCGCGGCACGATGGTCGCGATCCAGGCCGCCGTCCCCCACATGATCGCCCGTGGCGGCGGCTCCGTCATCAACACCTCGTCCGGCTCCGGCCTCACGGGCGACCTGCGCAATCCCGCGTACGGCGCCTCCAAGGCCGCCCTCATCAACCTCACGCAGTACGTCGCCACCCAGTACGGCAAGCGGGGCGTGCGCTGCAACGCCGTCGTCCCGGGCTTCATCGTCACGCCGGCGAGCGCGGGTTCGGCGCACGGAGCGATCCGTGAGGCGATGCTGCGCCATCACCTCACGCCCCGCCTGGGCCGACCCGAGGACGTCGCCTCCGCGGTCGTCTTCCTCGCCTCCGACGAGTCCGCCTTCGTCACCGGCCACGCCCTGCGCGTGGACGGCGGACTGCTCTCGCACGCGCCGTACGTCGCGGATCTGCGGGACGCCTGAGAGACCCGCCGGTGAGGAGCCGGAGGCGCTCGGTGCGCCTCCGGCTCGAGGCCGTCGCGGCTGCTCAGGCCTGCGCCTCCGGCTCCAGCTCGCCCAGATACGCCGCCCGCACCGCCGGATCGCCGCGCACCTCCTCCGGTGTGCCCGCGCTGATGCGGCGTCCGAAGTCCAGGACGACGACCTGGTCGCAGACGCTCATGACCATGTCGACGTCGTGCTCGACGAGCAGCACGCCCATACCCCAGTCATCGGCCAACCGCCGTACCAGATGGGCCAGTTCCCGCGTCTCGTCGTCGGACAGCCCGGCGGCCGGTTCGTCGAGGAGCAGCACGGACGGCGAGGCGGCCACCGCGCGGGCGATGGCCAGCAGCCGCCGTTCGCCGTAGGACAGGTCGCCCACCGACCGGTCGAGACTGTTCTGGAGTCCGAACTCCCTCACCGCGACCAGCACTTGGGGTGGCAGCGGGCGACTGCCGGGGCGGACCAGGTCCGTGAGCCAGGCCCATCGTCCGGGCCGGTCGCAGGCCGCGTACAGGTTGTCCAGGACCGTCATGTCCTCGAACAGCTCCAGCGACTGGAAGGATCGGCTCAGTCCGGCCGAGGCCCTCCCGTGCACCGGCGTCCGCGTCACGTCCCGCTCGCCGAGGCGCACACTGCCGGACGCGGCCCGCGTGAAGCCGGTGACGGCGTCGATGGCCGAGGTCTTGCCGGCGCCGTTGGGACCGATGAGCCCCACGACCCGGCCCGGTTCGATGTCCAGCGAGAGCCCGTCGACGGCGACGACTCCGCCGTAGCGCACGGTCAGGTCACGGACATGGAGCGGGACCGGGGTGGCGCGGGGGACGTCCGCCGCGGCGGACGCCTCCTGCTCCCGTGCCCGCTCCGGGTCCTTTTCCCGCACGTGCCCGGCGCGCCGCGGGAAGAGCCCGCGGGCGATGCCCGCGGCCTGTCTGCCGGCCTCCTTGCCGATGCCGTCCTGGTTGCCCACCAGCGTCAGCACCAGGACGACCCCGCCGATCAGCGGCATCCACTCGCTCAGCCCGGGCAGCACCCAGTCCCCGAAACGCGCACCGACCGTGCCCGCGGCGAACGTCGCGCCGAACAGCGGGCCCACGAGGAAACCGACACCGCCGATGACGGCGAGACCGAGCGCCGTGATCGAGTCGAAGCTCGCGAAGTCGGAGAAGACCACGGAGGTCGAGCGGAAACCGGTGAGCACTCCGGCGAGCGCGGCGATGGCCGCGGACAGGCCGAAGGCGTACAGCTTGGCCGCCCGGACGTCGATGCCGAGGGCGGCCGCGGCCCGCTCGTTCGCCCGTACGGCGACGAGCCGGCGACCGGTTCTGCTGCGCCGCACGTTGGCGACCACCAGCGTGGCGGCGGTGAACATCACGAGCACCACGGCGGCGTACCGCTGCGGATGGTCGACCCCGGAGATGCTGACGCCGAAGAGCGTCTGCCTGCCGATGGCGATGCCGTCACTGCCGGTGGTCGTCGACAGGCCGGTGTTCTGGAAGACCATCGCCTCCAGCGTGGTGCCGAGGCCGAGTGTGATGATCGCGAGGTTGACGCCGCGGGTGCGGACCGCCGGGAGCGCGAACAGCAGGCCGATCGGCACCGTGCCCAACACGCCTGCCAGCAAGCAGAGTTCGAAGGGCCAGCCCCAGTCCGCCGCCGCGTGCCCGGCGATGAAGGCGCCGGTGCCGGCGAGGGCGTAGGCCGCGAGCGAGACCTGTCCCGCGTACCCGGTGACCACGATGATCGACAGGATGATCAGCGAGAGCACCAGGGTGCTGGTGATCGCGTCGGCCCACAGGGGAGTGGAGACGCTCACCAGCACCAGTCCGGCCACCACGGCGAGAGCCGCCGGCAGGGGGCGGACCCGTCCGGTGCCCAGCGCCGGCAGCCGGTCCAGGAACGTGCCGCGCAGCGGCAGTGCCCGGCCGCGCGCGACCAGCACCAGCGCGATGAAGAGGAAGGGCACCGAGGAGGCGAGCCCCGTGACGCCGCTGCCGAAGCGGGTCAGTTCGGACTGTACGACGCCGATGAGCAGGCCCCCCGTCAGCGTGATGGGGAACGAGGAGAACCTGCCCACCAGGGCGGCGGCCAGGGCGCTCAGCAGCAGGGTGGTCAGACCGGTCACCGACAGTCCGATGACCGGCACGATCAGGATCCCGGTCAGTCCGGCGAGCGCCGAGCCCAGGGCCCAGTTGCCGGCGGCGATCAGGTCCGGGGACCAGCCGAGCGCGGCGGCGGCGGCCTCGTTCTCGGCGACCGCGGTGGTGCCCAGGCCGAACAGGGTGCGCCTGTACAGGAGATGGAGGAGCGCGGTGATGACGACCGCGATGCCGAGCAGCCAGACGCGGTCCTCGGAGACCGTGGCCCCGGCGACGGTCAGCAGCCGGGTGGGCAGCTTGCCCGGCACCAACTGCAGGCTGTCGCCGTAGCGTTTGAGGGCGAGGGCGGTGAGCACGATGAACACCGCCAGTGTGCCCACCAGCCGGGCCAGGGTGGACGCCCTGCGCAGCGGCCGGATCACCAGCAGATGGGTGAGCAGGCCCAGCGCGGCGGAGGTGAGTACCCCGCAGGCGACGGCCGGCCAGTACGGCACACCGTGGTTCGCGGCGAGTTCCCACTGCACATAGGCGCCGGCCATCCCGACGGCGCCGTGCGCGAGGTTGAGGACGCCGGAACCCCGGTAGACGAGCACGATGCCGTGCGCGGTGAGCGCGTAGAGCGCCCCGAGCCCCAGGCCGAGCAGGGCGAAACGCAGGATGTCGTCCATCGGAGGGCCTCCCGGAGGTCGAGCTTGGTAGGAGAATTATTTAAATAATTGTGCCGAGAGTACTTCACTAACTCTAAAACGCACCCCATGCTGTTCGGCATCTCAAGGACGAGCCCCAGCGGAGGGACCATGAACGACTCACGCCGACGCAGAAGCGCCGCGGCGACCTGTCTCGCGGTGACCGGAACCCTGTTCGCCGCCGGATGCGGGGGACAGGCGTCCGGCAGCTCGACGGAGACCTCCCTGAAGGGCACGCCCGTCAAGGTGATGGTCTGGGCGCCGGAGAACACCCAGGGCAGCGCCCAGCCCGGGGTCCGCCTCACCGCCCAGGCCTACGAGAAGTGGGTCAACGCCAACGGCGGGATCAAGGGGGGCCCGCTGAAGGTGCTCACCTGCAACGAGAAGAACGACCCCGACGAGGCCGAGAAGTGCGCCCAGCAGGCGGTGGCCGACAAGGTGGTCGCGGTCGTGGGGTCGTACAGCCTCGCGGGCGACCGCTACATGCCGATCCTGCAGAAGGCCGGCATCCCCTACCTCGGCGGTACCGGCGTCTCGGCCGCGGAGTTCTCCAACCCGCTGTCCTTCCCGGTCAACGGAGGCACCCCGGCGATCTTCGCCGCGCACGGCCGGCAACTGGTCCAGGAGGGCTGCAAGAAGATCGCCGGCGTCCGGTACGACCTGGCGGCCGCCGCGATCGTCTCGCAGTTCCTGGCCCTCGGGGCCACCTCCGCCGGAGGCGCCGTCCCCAAGGACATCAAGGTGCCGCTCACCGCCACCGACCTCGCCCCCCAGGTCGCCGCCGCCACCAAGGGCAGCGACTGCGTCAGCGTCATCCTGGGCACCGCCTCGGGCCTGTTCGTGAAGTCGTACGTCCAGTCCGGCGCGAAGACCAAGCTCGGCAGCGTCGTCGGCAACCTCACCCCGCAGCTGGCCGCGAGCACCGGCGGAAGCGGCGGACCGCTGGAGGGGGCGGCGATCACCGGCTACTACCCGCCGACCTCCGACCCCGCCTGGAAGGACTTCCTCGCCGCCACCAAGGGCGACAAGGGCATCGACACCACCAACGGCGCCAACGAGACGACCTGGGTGGCGTTCAAGGTCTTCACCGAGGCGGCCAAGCAGCTGTCCACGATCTCGGCGGGGGCCCTGGTGCAGGAGCTGAACACCACCGCCGGTGTCGACACCGGCGGTCTGACCCCCGCGCTGACCTGGAAGGCCTCGACAGCCCTGCCGATCAAGGGCCTGGACCGCATCCACAACACCACCGCCACCGAACTCACCATCCGCGGCGGCAGGATCGAGTGGGCGAAGCCGGGATCGACCTTCGTCGACGTCCGCAAGGTGCTGACGGCCACGCCGGCCGGCTGACCGGGAGGACGTCCGTGCACGACACCGAGCCCCTGGTCGAAGCCCGCGCCCTGTGCGCCGGATACGGCAGTCAGCCCGTCGTGAGCGATCTCGACATGGAGGTCCGCCCCGGCGAGGTCGTCGCCCTTCTCGGGCCCAACGGCGCCGGCAAGACCACCACACTGAGGGCGCTGGCGGGCGACCTGCCCCCGATGGGCGGCGAGGTCCGCTGGCTGGGAGACGCCACCCGCGCACCGCTGCACCGCCGCGCCCGCCAGGGCCTGGCCTACGTCGGTGAGCGGGCGGTGTTCTCCCGCCTCGACACCGCGGACAACCTGCGGGTCGGCCGGGTGGCGACCGAACAGGCCCTGGAACTCTTCCCCGAGCTGGCCAAACGGCTCAGGACCGGCGCGGGCATGCTGTCGGGCGGCGAGCAGCAGATGCTCTCGCTGGCACGGGCGTTGTCCCGCGCCCCGAGGCTGCTCCTCGCGGACGAACTCTCCCTCGGCCTCGCCCCGTTGGTGGTCGACCGCCTGCTGCGCGCGGTACGGCAGGCGGCCGACCGGGGCCTCGGTGTGCTGCTCGTGGAGCAGCACGTGCGCAAGGTGCTGGACATCGCGGACCGCGTGTACGTGCTGCACCGCGGTCGCGTCACCCTGGCCGGCACCCCCAAGGACCTGCGCGCGGACCTGGGTTCCATCGAGTCGGCGTATCTCGCACAGAGCACACCGAGCGCACAGAGCACACCGAGCGCGCCGAGCACGCCGAGCACGCCGAAGACAACGTATGCGACCGATTGAGGTGGGTGCTGTGCCTAGCGCACGCGATCAGATCCGATCCCTGGTCCTGTCCGGCGACACCTTCGACCAACCTGCCGAAGACATGAGGGAGTTGCAGCTCGAAGCCGCCCGGGAGGCCTTCGCCGCCCACCGGGAGCGCATCCCGCTGCTGCGCACCCGGGCGGAGGAGACCGGCGTCCGCGAGGTCGGCGACCTCAAGGACCTCGTGCCCCTCCTCTTCTCGCACACCAGCTACAAGTCGTACCCCGTCTCCCTCATCACCGCCGGCCGCTGGGACCGGCTGCTGCGCTGGTACACCAGCGTCTCGGCCCTCGAACCGGGAGATGTCGACGTCGAGGGCGTACGCGACATCGACGAGTGGACCGCGCGCATCACGGCCGCCGGCCACCGCCCGTACATCACCAGCGGCACCTCGGGAAAGGTGTCCTTCCTCAACTGCTCGGCGAGCGACCTGAGTTTCCTGCGCGACATCCTGGAGCACCTCACCTGCTGGCCCGACCCGCTGCCGCCGAAACCCACCCGCCGCGGCTACCTCCTCGCACCGGCGAGCGGCCCGATGCGCTCCATCGACGGCTTCCGATGGCACGCGGAGGTCTTCGCCCGCCCTGGCGAGACCCGGCTGCTGACCGAGGACCCCTTGCGGGTGTCCGAGCTGATGAGCAGCGCGCTGCTGCGCCGCCGGATGGCGGAGGGCACCGCGACACCGCAGGAGATCAGCTCCTTCGAGACCACCTCCGAGGCCCGGGAGAGGGAACTGGACGCGGCTGTCACCCGCATCGTCGACGACATCGCCGCGCACCGCGACGAGCCGCTGCTGATCGCCGGCATGAACAACCAGCAGTTCGCGCTCATCCAGTCCCTGCGCGCCCGTGGCGTCATGGACGGCAGCCTCCACCCGGACACCCTGGTGCTCAGCGGCGGCGGCAACAAGGGCCGTGCCCTGCCCGACGACTACCAGCAGCAGTTCGCCGCCTTCTACGACGGTGTCCGCAGGGTGCGCAGCTACGGCATGACGGAGCTTCAGGGATCCTGCCTCGCCTGCGAGAAGGGCAACTACCACGTCCCGCCCTGGGTGATCCCGCTGGTCCTCGACCAGGAGGGCGAGACACTGCTCAACCGCGAACACGGAGTCGTGGAGGGCCGGTTCGCCTTCCTGGACGTCTCACTCGAAGGCCGCTGGGGCGGGTTGATCAGCGGCGACCGGGTCCTCGTCGACTTCTCCCGCTGCGACTGCGGCAGGCCGGGGCCCGTCGTCCTGCCGGACATCCAGCGCTACGGCGACCTCGGCGGCGACGACAAGATCACCTGCGCGGCCACACTCGACTCCTATGTGCGGGGGATGATCCACGGATGAGCGGCACGACTCTCGACAGCACCGCGGCGGACCCGGTCGCCGTCGTGCACGTGATCCGCGGCGCGATCGACGAGGGGCCCCGCACCGAACACGGCAGCCGGCAGAGCGCCTTCACCGCACCGGTACTCGATCTCGACCGCCTCGTGTGGCCCCGCACCGAACCCGGGCCCGCCTTCCACGTGCCCACCGCGGAGATCGTGGACCTGCTGGTGGAGACGGGCGAGGCGCTGAAGGCGGACCGGCAGGGGCTGCTCGCCGAAGCCCTCGACCGGATGATCCACGTCAGCCCGCTCCCCGCCGAGGTGCTGGAACGGGCCTACGCGGCGCTCTGGCGCAGCTTCCGGCGACCCGGCCTGTACGCCCAGATCGACCACGAACTCGGCGGAGCGGACGTGCTCGACGGCTGGCGCGAGGTGCGCCTGCCCGAGGGCCGCGTCGCGGCCACGCGCGCGTTCCCGCCCCGTCTGGTGCACATCATCGCCGGCAATGCCCCCGGCGTCGCGGCGACGTCCGTCGTGCGCGGCGCCCTGACCAAGGGCGTCAATCTGCTGAAGCTGCCCTCGAACGACCTGTTCACCGCGACCGCCATCCTGCGCACCATGGCCGCGGTGGCCCCCGGTCACCCCGTGGTGCGCTCGTTCTCCGCGGTGTACTGGCGCGGCGGCGACGAGACGGTGGAGAGCGTGCTGTTCCGCCCCCAGTTCTTCGACAAGCTGGTCGCCTGGGGCGGCGAGGCGACGATCCGCGGGGCGCTGCGCTATGTCGGCCCGGGCTTCGAACTGGTCTCCTTCGATCCGAAGACCTCCATCTCACTGATCGGGCGCGAGGCCTTCGAGTCCCCGCGGACGCTGGCCGAGGCCGCCGAGGCGGGCGCCGCCGACGCCACGTTCTTCAACCAGCAGGCGTGCGTGGCCAGTCGCTTCCAGTTCGTCGAGGGCACCGTGGAGGAGGCCGACCGGTACGCCGCTCTGCTGTGTGAACGCCTGGGCGTCGCCAGGGAGTTCAGCTCGGCCGCCGGTCCGCGGGTCCCCGCCGCCCTGCGCGAGGAGATCGACGTACTGCGCTCCCTGGCGCCGGAGTACCGGGCCTGGGGCGGTTACGACGGTCGGGGCCTGGTCGTCCGCTCCCCGGAACCGGTGGACTTCCACCCCGACGGAAAGATCGTCGACGTCGTTCCCGTCTCCGACCTGTCCGAGGCCGTCGCACACGCCGGGGTCGCCACCCAGACGGTCGGCGTCTACCCCGACACGCGCAAGCCGGAGTTGCGGGACGCCCTCGCCTGCGCCGGGGTGCAACGCGTGGTCTCCCTGGGCGGGGCGGGCGGTATGCCGCCGGGTCTTTCCCACGACGGTTTCTACCCCCTGCAGCGGCTCATGCGGTGGGTGAACGACGAGTGACGCCGGTGCGACGGCTGCTGGAGATGATGGCCGACCCGGGCCCGCAGGCGACCGGTCCGGCCACACGGGGGCTGCAGTCGCTGGCCTCCGAGTACCTGTGCCACCATCACATCGGCGAGATGCTGGACTTGTACCGTGTCAACTGCGTGTTCGACGTCGGGGCGAATGTCGGGCAGTTCGCCGGGGAACTGCGCGAGCTGGGGTACACCGGCCGGATCGTGTCCTTCGAGCCGGCCTCGGCCGCCTTCGCTCAGTTGTCGAGGGCGGCCGCCGGCGATCCCGACTGGCAGGTGCACCAACTCGCCCTGGGCCGCGAGGAGAGGGCCGGCTTCATCCACACCGGCTGGGACACCATGAACTCCCTGCTGGCGCCGAGCGATTACGGCCGAGGCCGCTACGAGCGGTTCACCGAGACCCGGACCGAGGCGGTCCGCGTCCGCCGCCTGGCCGACGTGATCGACGAGGCCCTCGCCGGCGTCGACGAGCCGCGCCCGTTCCTGAAGATGGACACCCAGGGCTATGACCTGGAGGTCTTCAAGGGCGCCGGAGACCGGACAGGGGACTTCGTGGGACTGGTGTCCGAGGTCGCCCTGCTGCCGCTGTACGAGGGCTGCCCACCGATGAGCGAGGCCGTGGCCGAGTACCAGGCCGCCGGCTTCGAGGTCACCGGCCTGTACTCGGTGTCACGCGAATCCACCACGGGCCGGGTGGTGGAGTTCGACTGCGTGATGATGCGCGCCAGGGCGGCACCGGAGCCGGGCTGGGGAGACTAGCAGGTTCCTGGGCGAGGGGGCGCGGGTCCGGCCCCGCTTCCTCACCCGCCCCCGTCGAGATCGGCGCGCCGCCGCAGCACACGCAACTCGTCGCCGATGAGCTCCATCTCGTACAGCTTGCCCCGGGCGTTCTCGAACGGCCGGTGCAGGATCATCATCAGCCGGTCGTCGAAGGTGCGGAAGAGCATGCCGTGACCGCTGTCCTCGCGGACGAGGGGGCGTCGCTGGCGCCAGGGGCCGTGGAGGTCACCGGAGTCGGAGACGGCGTAGGTCTGGACGTAGCCGCCGGTCAGGGTGCCGTCCTCGCCCACGACGTTCTTCTCGTACGTCGACCACAGCATGAGGAGTGAGCCGTCGGGCGTGCGGTGGAGCTGGGGGCCGTCGGTGACATAGGGCGGGAGCTGGTGGGGTACGCCGGCCGGTATCCCCTCGCCGAGCCAGGACGCGTCCGAGCCCTTGAACAGGAAGACGGGGTCGCCGATCGTGCCGGTGAGGTCCGGGGCCAGCCGGATCGCCTCCATGGTGCCGTCGATGGTCTGGAGCCACTCATGGGCGTACACCATCCAGGGCTGCCCGGACGGGTCGACGTACAGCGTGCCGTCCAGCGTCATGAGGTGGGCCGGTGGGGTGGGGCGGGCGGTGTCGACGACGGTGAACGGGCCGAGCGGGGAGTCGGAGACCGCGGTGACGGTGCCGCGCGGATGGGTCCTCGTGGGGAACGGGGTGCCCCACTTCCCGGGCGGTGGGGCCGGCAGCGGTTCGTCCTGGTCGTGCAGGGTGGTGAACAGGTAGTACCTGCCCTGCCACGGGTGCACCTCGGGCGCCCAGCCGCCGTCGGTCGCCCAGAGGCCCTCCTGGTCGGCGGTCCGGAAGACCACGACGGGGCGTTCCCAGTCGAGCAGGTCCCGGCTGCGGTAGACCATCGTGCCGACACCGTCCACGCCGGACACGGACGGATCGTTGGACGTGTAGAGGTGATAGACGCGGGTCGCCTCGTCGGCCACGACGAACGGGTCGTGCAGCGGCATCCCGGGCAGCCGCATCAGACCGCTCGGCCGGACTCGCCGTGGACGGGGAGCCGTACCGTCAGCCGCACCGCCACGTCGTCCCCCGCCGACAGCCCCCGAGGCCGACGCACCGCGGCCTTGAGCGGCAGCAGATACGCGCCGTCCTTCGGGAAGAGCGAGGTCTCGAAGGCGGTGTCGCCCATGTGCGCGGTCACCGGGATCACACCCCAGCCATAGGTGGCCGCCACCGCCACCGACCGGATGTCGGCGGACTCCTCCTCGGGCACCGGGACGAAGTAGTACGGCGCGGGTCCACGCCATTCGATCACCGTGCCGGTGAAGGCCAGCTCCACGTGTCGGCCCCGCTTCCATGATTCGGTCGGATCGTGATCAGCGTACCCGCGCGGCCACCGCCGCCGGCCGGCGAAGCTCTTCACCCGTCCGCGGCCAAGGACATCACGGACGCGATCGCGTCGGTCCTGGCCAAGACCGATACCCGCACCCGCGACCTGGGCGGAACCGCGACCACCGCCGAG
>NZ_JBEXCS010000120.1:0-26160 GCF_040605395.1 Streptomyces sp. NPDC005648
CTGACCGGCGGTCCATACACCCGCCGACCCCACGACCACCGGGTATCCAGTGCTGCCCGCCCCCACCCTGACCTGCATCTATTTACGCGTCAGAGACGTATCGGCGGTGACCCCCTGGCGGGTCGCCGCCGATCGTGTTTAGGTGCGTCCTGTGCTGTTCTTATTGACAGACCCAGTGACAGACCCCGTGGCAGACCCCGTCACGGACCCATCGACACCGACACGCACGGGGGTGTGACCTGCATGGCCGCAGGAGGTTTCTGCAAGCTGCCGACCGGCAGCGTGGTGGTGGCGCTGAACCTGCCCAGCCCCACCGCCGACGGCACGGGCGTACGGGTGCTCGTGCACGCCCAGAACCGGGCGCGCGCCCTGACCAGGCTGCGCAACCTGGGCATGCGCGCGATCTACCTGCGGGGCAACGGCGCCCCGCCGACCCCGGACGAGATCACCGCGGTGCTGCACCACCCCGACGGCCTGATATGGCGTACCGCCCCCGACAACGGTGTCATCGTGACGGAACTCTGGCACCCGATCAGGGCCCTGCTGCGCCGCCCACCGGCGGTACAGCAGCCGTAGCGGCTCAGGCCACCACCGGCTTCCCGGTCAGCTCCACGCCCGCCTCCCGCAGCTCCTCCAGCGCCCGCTCGGTGGTCTCCTCGGCCACGCCGGCCGTCAGGTCCAGCAGGACATGCGTACGGAAGCCCTCGCGGGCCGCGTCCAGCGCGGTGGCCCGGACGCAGTGGTCGGTGGCGATGCCGACCACGTCCACCTCGACGACCTGCCGGGCGCGCAGCCAGTCGGCCAGCTTCACGCCGTTCTCGTCGGCGCCCTCGAAACCGCTGTAGGCGGCCGCGTACGCCCCCTTGTCGAAGACGGCGTCGATCGCGCCGGAGGCGACGGCGGGGGCGAAGTTCGGGTGGAAGCCGACGCCCTCCGTGCCGGCGACGCAGTGCGCGGGCCAGGAGTGCCGGAAGTCGGGGTTGTCGGCGAAGTGGCCGCCGGGCGCGATGTGGTGGTCGCGGGTGGCCACCACGTGCTGGTAGCCGGAACCGGCCGCCTGGCCGATCAGCTCGGTGACGGCGGCGGCGACATCGGCACCCCCGGCCACGGCGAGGCTGCCCCCCTCGCAGAAGTCGTTCTGCACGTCTACGACGATCAATGCGCGGCGCATGGTGGGTGTCCTTCGACGGTGAGTGAACTGAAAAGCCTAGAGACTTCGGCGGCCGTGCGGGAGGGCGTACCCGCATTAGCTACCCGAGCGCCCCGCCACGTACTCCGTCGCAAGCACCGGTTCGCCGCGCGAGAGCTGGGTCGCGGACAGCGGCAGGGCGGCCCGGGCCGCCGTATGACGGTCGCGTACGACGTCCAGGGGCTCGCGGGACACGATGTCGCCGCCCTTGACCAGCTCCACCAGAAGCTGCCGGTCGGCGAGCTCGGCCGGTACGGTCCCGAGGCCGACGACCTCGGCCTCCGCGACCCCGTCCGCGTCGAGCCGCCGCGCGGCCCACTTGCGCCCGCCGACCGACGACTTCCCCCCGCTGGACTTCTTCGCCACCGGCACCAGCGGCGCCTTCGGATCGGCCGACTCGGCCCGCGCGACCAGCTTGTAGACCATCGAGCAGGTCGGATGCCCGGACCCCGTCACCAGCTGGGTACCGACGCCGTACGCGTCCACGGGCGCCGCCGCGAGCGAGGCGATGGCGTACTCGTCCAGGTCCGAGGTGACGATGATCTTCGTCCGGGTGGCACCGAGCTCGTCGAGCTGCTGCCGCACCCGGTGGGCCACCAGCAGCAGGTCGCCGGAGTCGATGCGCACCGCGCCCAGCTCGGGCCCCGCGACCTCGACGGCCATCCGGACGGCCTCGGTGACGTCGTAGGTGTCCACCAGCAGGGTGGTGCCCCGGCCCAGCGAGTTCACCTGGGCCCGGAAGGCGTCCCGCTCGCGGTCGTGCAGCAGGGTGAAGGCGTGGGCGGAGGTGCCGACGGTGGGGATGTTGTAGCGGAAGCCGGCCGCGAGGTTCGAGGTGGAGCCGAAGCCGCCGACATAGGCGGCCCGCGAGGCGGCGACGGCCGCGAGCTCATGGGTGCGCCGGGCACCCATCTCGATCAGCGGGCGCTGTCCGGCGGCCGAGGACATCCGGGAGGCGGCCGCGGCGATCGCGGAGTCGTGGTTGAGGATCGACAGGATCACCGTCTCGAGCAGCACGCACTCGGCGAAGGACCCCTCCACCCGCATGATCGGCGAGCCCGGGAAGTACGCCTCGCCCTCCGGATAGCCCCAGATGTCACCGGAGAACCGGTAGCCGGCGAGCCACTCGAGGGTCGCCTCGTCGACGATGTCCCGCTCGCGCAGGAAGCCGAGGACACCCGCGTCGAAGCGGAAGTTCTCCACGGCGTCCAGGACACGCCCGGTGCCCGCGACGACGCCGTAGCGCCGCCCCTCGGGCAGCCGCCGGGTGAAGACCTCGAAGACCGACCGCCGCTCGGCGGTGCCCGCCTTCAGCGCGGCCTGCAGCATCGTCAGCTCGTACTGGTCCGTGAAGAGCGCCGTCGAGGGAACGTCCACCGGCAGCCCAAGGTCCGCTACATCCACGAAAGCTCTCCCAGCTGTGTCTCTCCGAGTGCCCCCAGGTCGGCCGGGGGTCCGGGGGTTGTCCCCCGGTGCATGCAGCACGGCAATGACTGTACACCCCTTCGCGTCAGTGTGACGATTTGTGTGGGGCGTGGCAGCATGGGCCCTGTGACGTCACCCGCACCCCTGGAGATCGAACGCACCGAGTCGGCGGAGGAGGTCTTCGCCGTCCCCGAGCCCGACGTCCCCTGGGTCACGATCGTCCACAACGACCCGGTCAACCTGATGAGCTACGTGACCTACGTGTTCCAGTCGTACTTCGGGTACACGAAGGACAAGGCCACCAAGCTCATGCTCGACGTCCACCACAAGGGCCGAGCGGTCGTCTCCAGCGGAACCCGCGAGGAGATGGAGCGCGACGTGCAGGCGATGCACGGCTACGGTTTGTGGGCCACCCTCCAGCAGGACCGGAAGTAGCGACTCATCCCGATGCCCGGACACTTCGAACCGCTCCCCGGCGGCGGCGCGGCCGTCGCGCTCGACGACGTCGAGATCTCCATCATCCGGTCGCTGGCCGTCCAGCTCCTGGAGCTCATCGGACCGGGTCCGGGCGAGGACGCCCCCGACGACCCGCTCGCCGAGCTCTTCGCCGAGGGGCCGAGCGAGCCGCCGAAGGACCCGGTCCTCAGGCGGCTGTTCCCCGACGCCTACAGCGACCCCGAGAAGGCCCCCGACTCCCCGGCCGCGGCCGAGGAGCAGCGCGCGTACTCCAGCGAGTTCCGCCGCTACACCGAGAACGACCTGCGGGCCGGCAAGCGGGAGAACGCCCTCTCCGTGGTCCGCACCCTGGACGCGCTGACCCCCGCCCTGGACGGCGGGGCGGTCCTCAAGCTGTCCGTCGAGGAGTCCCGCCAGTGGCTGGGCTCCCTCAACGACCTGCGCCTGGCGATCGGCTCCCGGCTGGAGATCACCGACGAGGACGACACCGATCTCCTCTACCGGCTCCCGGACGAGGACCCCCGCAAGCCGATGGTGATGGCGTATCTGTGGCTGGGCGGGCTCCAGGAGACGCTGGTCTCGACTCTTATGCCGTGAACCCTCAGATGACACTCAAATCCGGATAACGATCATGTTACTGGTCGCGTCCGCTGTGTCCGCTTTCTGTGCCCCGTAGCCCCTTCTTCTTGTGTGGTGGGTCACATTTCTCCAGGGTGATCAACGGTGCGGCCGTGATAAATCTTCACGACCGCCCGGTGAACGCCACCCCTGTTCGGCCGGGTGTGCCACCGAGCCGGTCACCACCGGCCAGGCGACAACTCCATCAATCCGGGGGGATTGACACCCGGTCCGGCGCCAACGAGGGCCCGGGCCGGCATGTGGAGAAAGGCACACCGAACATATGACCTCCGCTCAGGTCGGCACGACAGAACAATCCTCCGAAGAAGAGGGCTACGAGCGCGGACTCGGCAGCCGCCAGGTCCAGATGATCGCGATCGGCGGCGCCATCGGCGTCGGCCTCTTCCTGGGCGCCGGGGCGAACATCGCCAAGGCCGGACCCAGCCTCATCCTGATGTACGCCCTCGCCGGCGCCATCGTCTTCTTCATCATGCGGGCGCTCGGCGAGCTGCTCCTGTACCGCCCGGTCTCGGGCTCCTTCGCGGAGTACTCCCGCGAGTTCCTCGGCCCGTTCTTCGGCTACTTCACCGGCTGGACGTACTGGCTGATGTGGGTCGTCACCGGCATGGCCGAACTCACGGCCGCCGCGATCTACGTCCACTACTGGTTCCCGGACATCCCCCAGTGGGTGACCGCCCTGGTCTTCCTGGTGGTCCTGTTCGCGGTCAACCTGATCTCGGTGAAGGTCTTCGGAGAGCTCGAGTTCTGGTTCTCCATGGTCAAGGTCACCGCGCTGATCGGCATGATCGTCATCGGTCTCGGCGTGCTGACCTTCGGCTTCAGCTCCGCCGGTGACACCGCCTCGGTCGCCAACCTCTACCAGTTCGACGGCTTCTTCCCGAAGGGCATCGGCTCCTCCCTGATGACCCTGCAGGGCGTCATGTTCGCCTACCTCGCGGTCGAGCTGGTCGGCGTCACGGCGGGCGAGTCGGAGAACCCCGAGAAGACCCTCCCCAAGGCCATCAACACCCTCCCCTGGCGCATCGCCCTCTTCTACGTCGGCGCGCTCACCGTCATCCTGTGCGTGGTGAAGTGGACCGAGTTCGCCCCCGGCGTCTCGCCCTTCGTCGAGGCCTTCGCGAAGATCGGCATCCCGGCCGGCGCCGGCATCGTCAACTTCGTCGTCCTCACCGCGGCCCTGTCCTCCTGCAACTCCGGCATGTACTCGACCGGCCGGATGCTGCGCAACCTGGCCGCCAACGGCGAGGCCCCGCAGCGCTTCAAGAAGCTCTCCGCCACCAAGGCCCCCGCCTTCGGCATCACCGTCTCCGTCCTCTTCATGGGCATCGGCGTCGTCCTCAACTACGTCGTCCCGGAGAAGGCCTTCGGCTACGTCACCTCGGTGGCCACCGCGGCCGGCATCTGGACCTGGCTGATGATCCTGGTCAGCCATGTCCTGTACCGCCGCGCGGTGGACGCGGGCCGCCTGCCCGCCTCCGCCTTCCCGGCACCGGGCGGCGCGGTGTGCAGCTGGATCGCCATCGTGTTCCTGCTCTTCGTCACGGGCCTCATCGCGTACGACGGCGACTCACGGGTCTGTCTGTACGTGATGGCGGGCTGGGCGGCGGCGCTGGGCGTCGGCTGGGCGATCCTGAAGGCACGCAACCCCGAGGTCACCCAGCGCCGTGACCCGGTGGTGGAGAAGGTCGGCTGACCTTCCGAGCCCACCATGTGGGCCGCCCCGTACCACCACTCGGTACGGGGCGGCCCTCCTGCTTATCCTGGCCAGCATGCTGACCATCACCCAGGCCCTCGTCGACCAGATCGTCGCGCACGCGCGCAAGGACCACCCCGACGAGGCGTGCGGCGTCGTCGCCGGCCCGGCCGGGTCGGACCGCCCCGAACGCTTCATCCCCATGCTCAACGCGGCCATGTCGCCCACGTTCTACGAGTTCGACTCCGGCGATCTGCTGAGGCTCTACCGCGAGATGGACGACCGCGACGAGGAGCCGGTGGTGATCTACCACTCCCACACGGCGACCGAGGCCCACCCGTCCCGCACCGACATCTCCTACGCCAACGAGCCCGGCGCCCACTACGTCCTCGTGTCGACGGCGGACACCGACGGCCTCGGCGACTTCCAGTTCCGCTCCTTCCGCATCGTGGCGGGCGAGGTGACGGAGGAGGAGGTCACGGTCGTGGAGGCCTACTGATCTCGCAGTTCGGTCAGAATTCATCCAGTATGCGAGATCACACTCCGAGACCCGGACCGGGAATCGATACGATGACCCCATGGTTTCCCACGACGTGAGCGACAAGACGCCGAGCGTGCTGCTCGTGGCGCGGCTGCACGTCGACCTGTGCAGGCTCAACAGCGCCATCTGTTGACGCTGCCCTGCCGCCGTACGGCCGTGAGCCGCGGCACCCCGGGCACCACCCGCACTCCGCGCCGCCGCGCGCCCACAGACCAGACACCTTCCGACAGGAGCCCGCAACCATGGCCATCGAGGTCCGCATCCCCACCATCCTCCGCACCTACACCGACGGCCAGAAGGCGGTGGAGGGCACCGGGGACACCCTCGCCGCGCTCTTCTCCGACCTCGAGACCCGGCATGCGGGCATCCAGGCCCGCATCGTGGACAACGGTGAGCTGCGCCGCTTCGTCAACGTGTATCTGAACGACGAGGACGTCCGCTTCCTGGAGGGCATCAACACCAAGGTCGCCGACGGCGACAACGTCACGATCCTGCCGGCCGTGGCCGGCGGCATGGCCTGATCGTCGATGCGTTACGACTCCCCGCTGGCCGCGGTGGGCAACACCCCTCTGGTGCGCCTGCCGCGGCTGTCGCCGTCCGCCGACGTCCGTGTCTGGGCCAAGCTGGAGGACCGCAACCCCACCGGCTCGGTCAAGGACCGCCCCGCCCTGCACATGATCGAGCAGGCGGAGAAGGACGGCCGGCTGACCCCCGGCTGCACGATCCTGGAGCCGACGTCCGGCAACACCGGCATCTCCCTCGCCATGGCCGCGAAGCTCAAGGGCTACCGCATGGTGTGCGTGATGCCCGAGAACACCTCGCAGGAACGCCGGGACCTGCTCGGCATGTGGGGCGCCGAGATCATCCCGTCCCCGGCCGCGGGCGGCTCCAACACCGCCGTACGGGTGGCCAAGGAGCTCTCCGCGGAGCACCCCGACTGGGTGATGCTCTACCAGTACGGCAACCCGGACAACGCGGGCGCGCACTACGCCACCACCGGCCCGGAGATCCTCGCGGACCTCCCCTCCATCACCCACTTCGTGGCCGGTCTGGGCACCACCGGCACCCTGATGGGCGTGGGCCGCTACCTCCGGGAGAACAAGCCCGACGTCAGGATCGTGGCCGCCGAACCGCGCTACGACGACCTGGTCTACGGCCTGCGCAACCTCGACGAGGGTTTCGTACCCGAGCTCTACGACGCGTCCGTGCTGACGACCCGCTTCTCCGTCGGCTCGGCCGACGCCGTCACCCGCACCCGTGAACTCCTCCAGCAGGAGGGCATCTTCGCGGGCGTCTCCACGGGAGCGGCCCTGCACGCGGCGATCGGCGTGGGCAACAAGGCGTTGAAGGCGGGCGAGTCGGCCGACATCGTGTTCGTGGTGGCGGACGGGGGCTGGAAGTACCTGTCCACGGGCGTGTACACGGCGGCGACGACGGAAGAGGCGATCGAAAGGCTGCAGGGACAACTCTGGGCGTGAGCCCCTGCCCGGGCGGTAGGCCGCCGGGCGGTCAGGCGGCAGGGCGGCCGCGGCGGCTCATGTGGCCAGGTGACGGACCTGATCCCAGAGGACCGGGTCCACCACCCCCACCCTCCGCCGGAACTCCCACACCGGCACCTCCCGCAACTCGCCGGTCTCCAGGAAGCCGGCCCGCCCCTGGGCGTCCCCCACCGCCCCCGGCGGCAGCGGGATCACCCCGCCCCGCTCGTCGTGGTACTTGCTGGTGATCTTCGCGACCGTCGCCCGCTCCCCGTGCACCACCAGCACCAGACAGGGCCGGTCCTTCCCGCCGGGCCCGTCCTCGAACGGAACGTTCGCCCACCAGATCTCCGCGGGCCGGGGCCGCGCCGGCTCGTCCGGCCGGCCCGGTGGCCGTGACCGCCGCCCCGGGGGCCGCCGCCCCCGCCCCCACCCGTCGACGAGCGTGGCGACCAGGGCGAGCAGTACCACCGCCGCGAGCGCCAGCCACCAGGACGTGTCCATATCGACGACGGTACCGGCGCACACTGATCAATGCGCGCCCTCTCGCGCGCCTCACCCGCCCCGCTTCCAGCCGAACCGGTGACAGCACAGGTGAGTTCGCCCACAACAGCCCCTGGTGGAGGAGCGACGGGGGGTTTTGCGCCTTACGCTCGACGGACCGCACGACCCCCGTCTCCTTCCCAGAAAAGTTCCCGCCCGCGGAGGTTTCTGTTTCATGAAGCTCACCGTCGTCGGCTGCTCGGGGTCGTTCCCGTCCGCGGAATCGGCCTGCTCGAGCTACCTCGTAGAGGCCGACGGCTTCCGGCTGCTCCTCGACATGGGCAACGGCGCCCTGGGCGAGCTGCAGCGCCACTGCGGTCTCTACGACCTCGACGCGATCTTCCTCAGCCATCTGCACGCCGACCACTGCATCGACATGTGCGCGTACTTCGTCGCGCGCTACTACCGCCACGACGGCGGCCGCTGCGACCCCATCCCGGTCTACGGCCCCGAAGGCACCGAACACCGCCTCACCACGGCCTACGCGGACACCCCCACCGCCTCCTCCATGAGCGAGGTCTTCGACTTCCACACGGTCAAGCCGTCCACGTTCGAGATCGGCCCGTTCACCGTGCACACGGAGCGTGTGGCGCACCCGGTGGAGGCGTACGGCATCCGGGTCGAGCACGGCGGCCGGTCGCTGACGTACTCCGGCGACACGGGCACCACCCCGGTGCTGGACCAACTCGCCCGTGACACCGACCTGTTCCTGTGCGAGGCCGCCTTCACGCACGGCAAGGAGAACATCCCCGACCTGCATCTCAACGGCCGCGAGGCGGGTGAGACGGCGGCCCGGGCAGGTGCCCGCCGCCTGGTCCTCACCCACATCCCCCCGTGGACCGACCCGCAGGTCAACCTGGCCGACGCGCGCGAGGTGTACACCGGCCCGGTGGACCTGGCGGCCCCCAGGCAGTCGTACGAGATCTGACGCGTACGACATCTGACGCACACGACCACGAAGGCCCCGGCACCTCTCGGTACCGGGGCCTCCGTCATGCGGTGCGGAGTCACGCCGTGGTGAGTTCCTCGACCTCCTCCTCGGGCTCGCGGCCCGGGGTGGGCAGGTTCCACTTGGTGATCGCGAAGCGGAAGACGACGTAGTAGATCGCGCCGAAGACGAGACCGATCGGAATGATCAGCCAGGGCTTGGTCGCGAGGTTCCAGTTGAGGCCGTAGTCGATCGCGCCCGCCGAGAACGTGAAGCCGGCGTGCACGCCGAGCGCCCAGGTGACCGCCATGGACAGGGCGGTGAGTACCGCGTGGATCCCGTAGAGGACCGGGGCGATGAACATGAACGAGAACTCGATCGGCTCGGTCACACCGGTCACGAACGAGGTGAGCGCGAGCGAGATCATCATGCCCATCACGGCCTTGCGGCGCTCGGGACGGGCGGAGTGGGCGATCGCGATCGCGGCGGCCGGGAGACCGAACATCATGATCGGGAAGAAGCCGGACATGAACTGACCGGCGGTCGGGTCACCGGCGAAGAAGCGGGTGAGGTCGCCGTGGACGACGTCACCGGCCGCGTTCTTGAAGTCGCCGATCTGGAACCAGGCGACCGAGTTCACGAACTGGTGCATGCCGACCGGGATCAGCGCACGGTTGATCAGACCGAACAGAGCGGCGCCGAAGGCCCCGAGGCCGGTGATCCACTCACCGAAGTGGGAGATGCCCTCACCGATCGGCTTCCAGACCAGGCCGAAGAAGACTCCCATCAGCGTGCCGACGAACGCCATGATGATCGGCACGAGCCGGCGGCCGTTGAAGAAGCCGAGCCAGTCCACCAGCTTCTTGCGGTGGTAGCGCTGCCAGAGCACCGCCGAGAGCAGGCCCATCAGGACACCGCCGAGCACACCGGGGTTGTTGTAGGTCGCGGCTATGTCCGCGCCCTTCAGGATCTTCGCCTCGGTGACAGGGAACGCCTTGAGGACGTTGCTGTAGACCAGGAAGCCGACGAGCGCCGCGAGAGCGGTGGAGCCGTCGGACTTCTTCGCGAAACCGATGGCCACACCGATGCAGAACAGCAGCGGCAGGTTGTCGAAGATCGCGCCACCCGCGGTGGCGAACACCGCCGTCACCTTGTCGGGCAGGTGCAGCTTGTCGTGGATGTCCTGCTGGCCGAGTCGCAGCAGAATGCCCGCCGCCGGCAGTACGGCGATCGGGAGTTGCAGGCTGCGGCCAACCTTCTGCAGGCCCTGGAACAGGCCTGATCCCCACTTCTTCGTGGGGGCCGCCGTGGGCGCGGTGGCGGTCGTCATAGCGCTTCCTCCATCGGGTGGTGGTCTACACCACTCAGTGGTGTAGACCTGTTGTACACGATGGAGGCCGATATAAGGAACCCGTCAAAAACGCAACCGGAAAACTACGCAGGGTCACGCCTTGGTGACGTCCTCGCGCTCCTCATCCGGCTCCCCGTCCGTCCGCGCTCACCGGTTGGCGACCGCCTGTCATGTGGTGTAGACCAGTCGTGGACGACGATTGGATTGCTGTGACGTCAGCTGTCGGTACGCACGGCGCAATCGCTCGCGAAGTTGGGCCAACTGTGCATGAGGAGACCGAAATGGCCAGCAAGGCTGAGAAGATCGTCGCCGGGCTCGGCGGCATCGACAACATCGAAGAGGTCGAGGGCTGCATCACCCGCCTGCGTACCGAGGTCGTCGACGCCGCCAAGGTCGACGAGGCCGCGCTGAAGGCCGCCGGCGCTCACGGCGTCGTCAAGATGGGCACCGCCATCCAGGTCGTCATCGGCACCGACGCCGACCCGATCGCGGCCGAGATCGAAGACATGATGTAGATCGACGGCACGTGGTGAACGGCCGCCATTCACACTTCAGGGCCCCTTTCCGACGCGGAAGGGGCCCTGACTCCCCGTGGGGCTAGGCTCATCGCCATGTCACGAATCGACGGCCGCACCCCTGAACAGCTCCGCCCCATCACCATCGAACGCGGCTGGAGCAAGCACGCCGAGGGCTCCGTCCTCGTCTCCTTCGGCGACACCAAGGTCTTCTGCACCGCCTCCGTCACCGAGGGCGTCCCCCGCTGGCGCAAGGGCAGCGGTGAGGGCTGGGTCACCGCCGAGTACTCCATGCTGCCCCGCGCCACCAACACCCGCGGCGACCGCGAGTCCGTCCGCGGCAGGATCGGCGGCCGCACCCACGAGATCAGCCGCCTCATCGGCCGCTCCCTGCGCGCGGTCATCGACTACAAGGCGCTCGGCGAGAACACGATCGTCCTCGACTGCGATGTGCTGCAGGCGGACGGCGGCACGCGCACGGCCGCGATCACCGGCGCGTACGTGGCGTTGGCGGACGCCGTCTCCTGGGCCCAGGGCAAGAAGCTGATCAAGGCCGGCCGCCAGCCGCTGACCGGCACGGTCTCCGCGGTCTCGGTGGGCATCGTCGGCGGGGTCCCGCTCCTGGACCTCTGCTACGAGGAGGACGTGAAGGCCGACACCGACATGAACGTCGTCTGCACCGGCGACGGCCGCTTCGTCGAGGTCCAGGGCACGGCCGAGGCGGAGCCCTTCGCCCGCGAGGAGCTGAACACCCTCCTCGACCTGGCCGTCACCGGCTGCACGGAACTCGCTGTCCTCCAGCACAAGGCGCTTGATACGGTCCTCGAAAGGTAAAGGGCAGACCAAGGAAAGCGGCCGACGGGGGCAACCTCCGGCCCCCGCCCCGGCGTCCCTGAGAGTGCGGGCGCACGGCACACCACCGTGCGCCCGACCACAACGGGGGCCGTGGGGCCCGTAGCGGAGGAGGGACCACAGTCATGGCCGCGAGCCGAGGCCGCCGGAGTCGTCGTATCACCGTCATCCTCGCAGCGGTGGGGGCCGTCGCGCTGACCGCCGGACTGACCACCGGCTGCGACGCCGTCGACAAGGCCCTGGACTGCGTCCAGACCGCCGACACCATCGCCGACAGCGTCACCAACCTCCAGCAGGCCGTGGAGAACGCGTCGAACGATCCGACCCAGCTCGACGACTCCCTCGCCGCCATCGACAAGAACCTCGACAAGATCGGCGACAAGACCGACAACACCGACGTCAACAAGGCGGTCGACGACCTGGACAAGGCCGTCTCCAACGTGCGTACGGCCATCAGGAACGGCGACAGGACCCCGGACGTCAGCCCGGTCACGGACGCGGCGGGCGAACTGACCAAGGTCTGCACTTCGTAAGGAGCGGCGCTGGGGCCGCCGTACTGTTTCCCCATGACGACGCGCCTGATCCTCGCCACCCGCAACGCCGGAAAGATCACCGAGCTGAGGTCGATCCTCGCCGACGCCGGGCTCCCGCACGAACTGGTCGGCGCGGAGGCCTACCCCGAGATCCCGGACGTCAAGGAAACAGGCGTGACCTTCGCCGAGAACGCGCTGCTCAAGGCCCACGCCCTGGCCCAAGCCACCGGCCTTCCCGCGGTCGCCGACGACTCGGGCCTCTGCGTCGACGTCCTGAACGGCGCCCCGGGCATCTTCTCCGCCCGCTGGGCGGGCAGGCACGGCGACGACAAGGCCAACCTGGAGCTGCTGCTGGCCCAGCTGGCCGACATCGCGGAGGAACACCGCGGCGCCCACTTCGCCTGCGCCGCGGCCCTCGCCCTGCCGGACGGCACGGAACGGGTGGTCGAGGGGCAACTCCGAGGCATCCTGCGCCACACCCCGACCGGCACGAACGGCTTCGGCTACGACCCGATCCTCCAGCCGGACGGCGAGTCGAGGACCTGCGCGGAACTGACCCCGGAGGAGAAGAACGCGATCAGCCACCGGGGGAAGGCGTTCCGCGCCCTGGTACCGGTGGTGCGGGAGCTGTTGGGCTGACTTCATGAGAATGCCCCGCGCCTTCGATGCGAAGATGCGGGGCAGAGTACGGCCGGTGGGACTCGAACCCACACGGGCTTTCGCCCACTGCGCCCTAAACGCAGCATGTCTGACCAATTCCATCACGGCCGCTCAAAACGGTCATCGTGCTCGACCGGCATCGTTCAGTCTACGGGTAGAGGACTTTACGCGACGAGGGGGTCCCTCGGCTTCCGACGGCACCACGTCTCCGTCAACGCGTGACAGTTGGGGCACAGATAGCGCAGATTCTCACGGCGGTTGTCGCGCCACTCACCCTTGTTGCCGCACGTCTCGCATGTGTATGGCATGCCGATCTCGGCCAGGGCCCGATGGAGCTGGGACCCGTTTGTCCGTCCCGCATCCGAGGGAAGCACGATGAGTACTCGGTGCGCGACGGGCTCGAGGGCGGGGCGTTCCGGGTGTGCCCACCTCTTGCGTTTGAAGTGGCTAGTGTCCAGGCCGAGTCGAGATGCCGCGCGTCGGACGCGTCGGTGATTGGTGTCGTCCACAGCCAAGCCGAGGTCGCGCATCACCTCGGCGTGGCTCGTGGCGTGTGCGACGACTTCGCGGAGCCTGTCCTCGGCGATCGGCATCCGCCGGTGCGAGAAATGCGTGGTATCGATGCCTCGGTCGCGCAGCATACGGCTCAGGGCTGCCCGCGAGCGGCTGTCGTCCGATACGCCCAGGGCGCGTGCCACGCCCCGCACGCTGGTCGCCGCTGCTGCGGCTGCCGTGAGTTCTTCAGTGGTGAAGGGGAGGTCGACGGATGTGCGACAGAGTGCCAGTGGCCGGGGTGGCGCCCAACTTCAGCGCCACCCCGCGCAGTGAGGACGACGAGGCGGCGGCATCGGCGATGGCGGAGTCCGGGTACTTGCGCCATGGACTGCGCTTCACGAAGTGGCTCGTGTCGATCCCGTGTTTCGCCACGTGCTCTTGCAGAACACGTCGTTGCCCTCCACTGGCAGGGAGGCCGAGCCGGCGCATCAGATCGGCCCAATTGCGGGCCTCGGACACGGTCGGCGCGAGCCGCTCCTTGCTGTACGCCCTGTTTTCCATCGGCCCCTCCGTATCGGCCATGCGTTCCTGTCTCGTACGGCGTAACGAACGGCTCATCCGACAGTCACGCAGTCACGTTCGAAAAACGTGAAGCGGCCCGTGCCGGGTTGCTCCCGGTGCGGGCCGCTTGCTTGGTGGAAACGGACCCTCAGATCCCCAGATCCTTGATGATCTTCGCCACGTGCCCCGTCGCCCGGACGTTGTACAGCGCCCGCTCGACCTTGCCCTCCTCGTCCACGATCACCGTGGAGCGGATGACGCCCATATAGGTCTTGCCGTAGTTCTTCTTCTCGCCGTACGCGCCGTACGCCTCGGTGACCGTCTTCTCCGGGTCGGCGGCCAGCTTGACCTTCAGGGACTCCTTCTCGCGGAACTTCGCCAGCTTCTCCGGAGTGTCGGGGGAGATGCCGATGACGTCGTAGCCGGCGCCGGCCAGGAGGTCGAGGTTGTCCGTGAAGTCGCAGGCCTGCTTGGTGCAGCCCGGTGTGAGGGCCGCCGGGTAGAAGTAGACGATGACCTTGCGGCCCTTGTGGGCCGAGAGGGACACGTCATTGCCGTCCGCGTCCGGCAGGGTGAAGTCGGGGGCCACGTCCCCGGGCTGGAGTCGCTCGCTCATCGGACCAGCCTAACCGGGGGTCCTGACAGTGCGATGGACGACGGAACTGACAGACTGTCCAGAACACAGCATCAGCAGACTTCGGAGGCCGTACGGTGGCGGACACGTCGGACACCAGAACCCCGGCGCAGATCGAGGCGGACATCAAAGCCCGCCGCGCAGTGCTGGCCGAGACGCTCGACGAGATCGGGGTGCGGGTGCACCCGAAGACGATCGTCGGCGATGCCAGGGCCAAGGTCGCGGCCAACATCGATCACACGCTCGGGCGGGCCTACGTCGGGGTCAACAAGGTTGTCACCGATGTGAAGGCCCAGTTCGTGGACGAGGAGGGCGGGGTGCGGGTGGAGCGGGTCGTGCCCGTCGCTCTCGTCGCCGTGGGGATCGTGGGGCTCGTCGTGTTCGGTTCCCGCCGCCGCAAGCGCTGACCCGGCGGCTTACGGTTTCCGCAAAGGCAGGTAGGTTCAGGGCGTGAGCGCCAACAGAAACGACCAGAGCACCGCGCAGCACGACAAGCTGCCCATCCGCATGCTGCACGACCGGGTCCTCGTCAAGCAGGAGACCGGTGAGGGCGAGCGGCGGTCGGGCGGCGGCATCCTGATTCCCGCCACGGCGGCCGTCGGGCGCCGGCTGGCCTGGGCCGAGGTCGTCGCGGTGGGGCAGAACGTGCGGACCGTGGAGCCCGGTGACCGGGTGCTGTACGACCCGGAGGACCGCGCCGAGGTCGAGGTGCGCGGTGTCGCCTACGTGCTCATGCGCGAGCGCGACCTGCACGCCGTGGCCGCCGACCGCTTCGAGGGCTCCGAGGACACGACCGGCCTGTATCTCTAGAACAGCGCTGGGAAAAGGGCTGGTGACCACCGTCACCAGCCCTTTCTCGCTGTTTCCCGGCGACCGTCAGTTTCTTCGGCTCGTCGACTGGGGGCCCGCCGCCGTGCCGGTCGTGATGCCGGTGTCCGTGCCGCCCGCGTTGCCGTCGGTGGTGCCGCCGGTGTCCGTGCCCGCGGTGGTGCCGCCCGTCGAGGTGCCGTCGGTCGTGGTCCCCGTGGTCCCGCCGTCGCTGGTGGTGCCGGTCGTGCCGCCGCCGGTCGCGCCACCGTTCGTGGTGCCGCCGTTCGTGGGGGTCGCTCCGCCCGTCGTGGTCGTACCGCCGTTGTTCTGGCCCTGGGTCTGGCCCTGGTTGTCCTGGCCGCCGGTGCCGGGCGTGCCGCCGTTGTCCTGGCCGGTCGTGGCCGGTGCGGAGGGCTGGGTGTTCGGCGGGGTCTGGACCACGTTCGCGCCCGGCATGAGGTCGAGGTCGAAGTCGGCGACCGGCTTCCCCTTCAGTGCCGCCTTCGTGTATTGCGCCCAGATCTCCGCCGGCGGTCCGCCGCCGTTGACGCGCTGGAGGCCCATCGCGCCGTAGAGCGGCTTGTGCTGGGCGGTGACCGGGTCCTGGCCCATCACCGAGACGACGGTCGCGAGGTCGGGGGTGTAGCCGGCGAACCAGGCGGCCTTGTCGTCCTCCGCGGTACCGGTCTTGCCGGCGGCGGGGCGGCCGGCGCCCTGGGCGGCGGTGGCGGTGCCGTTCTCGACGACGCTCTGCAGGATGGAGGTCGTGGTGTCGGCGGCCTGCCGGCTGACGGCGCGGGTGGTGGTGTCCTTGGGCAGTTCGATGACGTTCTGCCCGTCCTTGGTGATCGACTTGATCATGGTGAACGCGTCGTGCTCACCGTGGTTGGCGAGGGTCGCGTAGGCCTCCGCCATGTCGAGGACGCTCGCGGTGTTCACACCGAGGGCGATCGACGGGTTGGCGTTCAGGTCGGGGGTGTCCCTCGGGATGCCGAGCGCGGTCGCGGTGTCCACGACCTTCTGCGGGCCGACGTCCACGGCCATCTGCGCGTACACCGCGTTGACGGACTTGTCGGTGGCGGTACGGACGGTGATGTTGCCGTACGACACGTCGTCCTCGTTGGCCGGTGCGTACGCCCCGCCGCTCCAGCCCTGCACCGGGCGCTTGTTGGTGCCGTCGTAGTAGGTGTTGGGCGTGATGAGCTGCCCGTCCTGGGTCTCGGAGTTGTTCTGGACGGCCGAGGCGAACACGATGGGCTTGAAGATCGAGCCGACCTGGAAGTCGCCGCGGGTCGCGCCGTTCGTGTACTGCTTGACGAAGTCGACACCGCCGTACATGGCGACGACCTGGCCGGTCTTCGGGTCCACGGAGGCGCCGCCCGCGCGGACATAGGTGTCGACCTTGCGGTTCTTCTTGTCGAGCTTGGACATCACCTGGTCGTTGACGGCCTTCACGAAGGCGTCCTGCTTGCTCTTCTGCAGGGTGGTGGTGATGCGGTAGCCGCCGGCCGCGAGCTCGTCAGAGGTGACGATCTTGTTCTGGCTCAGATACGTCTTCACCGCGTCGACGAGATAGCCGCGCTGCCCGGACATACCGGTCGAGAGGGTCTGCTCCTTGGGCATCGGGAACTTCAGCCCGGCCCGCGTGCCCTCGCTCAGCCAGCCCTTCTTGACCATGCCGTCCAGGACGTAGTTCCAGCGGGCCACGGCCGCCGACTTGTTCTCCGGGTGCGCCACGACGTCGTACTCGCTCGGCGCGTTGACGAGCGCGGCGAGGTAGGCGGCGCGGGCCGGGTCGAGGTCGGTCGCGTCCATGCCGTAGTAGGCCTGGGCGGCGGCCTGGATGCCGTAGGCGTTGCGGCCGAAGTAGCTGGTGTTGAGGTAGCCCTCGAGGATCTCGTTCTTGGACTTCTCGCGGTCCAGCTTGATCGAGATGAAGAACTCCTTCACCTTGCGGGTGACGGTCTGCTCCTGCGCCAGGTAGTAGTTCTTCACGTACTGCTGGGTGATCGTCGAGCCGGACTGCCTGCCCTTGCCGGTCGCCGTGTTCCAGCCGGCGCGCAGCATCGCCTTGGGATCGACGGCGGACTCGGTGTAGAAGTCGCGGTCCTCGGCGGCGAGCACGGCGTGCTGGGCGTCCTTGGAGACCTGGGCGAGGGTGACGTTCTCCCGGTTGATCTCACCGTCGCGGGCGATCTGTGTGCCGTCCGCGTACAGATAGACGTTGGCCTGCTTCATCGCGAGGGCGTTGGCCGGCGGGATCTTCACCAGCGAGTAGCCGAGGAAGAACAGGCCGATCAGCAGCAATATGCCCACCACGAAGGTGCCGAGCACCCAGCGCCAGGTCGGGATCAGCCGGCGCCAGCCCGTGCGCTTCTGCCGCTTCGGCTTCTCGCCGCCCGGCTCGGGGGGCCCTTGCGGTTCCCTCGGTGCCCAGCCCGGAGGCTGGGCGGCCTGCTGCGGCTGCGGCTCGTCGCTCATGTCGTGCACGGACTCCTGTTTTACGTAAGTTCTGCGCTGTACGTTCCCGTACGCCCTCGTACGCGTTCTGCGCCCCCAGTTGAAGACTCTCGCACCAAGCGTTCCGTTCCCGGATCACGGCACGCTTCGGTCTCGAAAAATGCGTGGCGTGCGTCACTGCCAGGGCAGTAGGCTCCTGCGCTTCGGTGTCGGCGGGCCGAGGAGGGCTGTGGTGTGGGCGCTGGACGGTTGTACCTCGCCGTCGCGGCGGGCGGTTTCAGACGATACGCGACGTATCGGGCGGCCACGGTGGCGGGGGTGTTCACCAATACGGCCTTCGGGTTGATCCTTGTCTACACCTACACCGCCCTGTGGAACGAACGCCCCCACCTCGGTGGTTACGACCTCCCCCAGGCCATCACCTATGTGTGGATCGGCCAGTCGCTGTTCAAGACGCTCGCCAACGGCGGCGGGGGCGTGGAGACCGAGCTGATGGAGCGCATCCGCACGGGCGATGTCGCGGTCGACATGTACCGCCCGGCCGACCTCCAACTGTGGTGGCTGGCCACCGACTTGGGCCGCTCGGCGTTCGAGCTGCTGGGGCGCGGGGTGCCGCCCTTCGTGCTCGGCGCGCTGCTCTTCGACATGGCGCTGCCCACCGACGTCACGACCTGGCTGGCCTTCCTGTTCTCGGTGTTCCTGGCGGCGCTGGTCAGCTTCGGGCTGCGCTATCTCGTGGCACTGACCGCGTTCTGGCTGCTGGACGGCAGCGGCATGATCCAGATCGCCTGGCTGACCGGCTGGTTCTGCTCGGGGATGCTGCTGCCGCTGAACGTCTTCCCGGGCACGCTCGGCGAGGTCGTACGGGCCCTGCCCTGGTCGTCCCTGCTGCAGGCGCCGGCGGACGTGTTCCTCGGCCAGGCCGATGTCCTGTCCACCTGGGCCTTCCAGGCCATGTGGGCCGTGGTGCTGCTGGCGGCCGGACGGCTGGCGCAGTCGGCGGCGACACGACGGGTGGTGGTGCAGGGTGGCTGAGCTCGCTCCTTCCAGGGCCTGGGACGGCGTACGGGCGTACTTCCTCATCGCCGGGATGTGGATCCGCTCCACGATGGCCTACCGCGCCTCCTTCGCGCTGATGACCTTCACCAACTTCGCGGCGACCGCGCTGGACTTCCTCGCGATCCTGCTGATGTTCTCCCGCGTCCACACCCTCGGCGGCTGGTCCCTGCAGCAGGTCGCCTTCCTCTACGGCGTCTCCAGCACCACCTTCGGCCTCGCCGACATGGTGATCGGCTCCATGGAGCGGCTGGGCCGGCGGGTGCGCGACGGCACCCTCGACACCCTGCTGGTGCGCCCGGTGCCGGTACTGGCGCAGATGGCGGCCGACCAGTTCGCGCTACGGCGCCTCGGCCGCACCAGCCAGGGCGCGCTGGTGCTCACCTACGCGGTGCTCCACCTCGACATCGCCTGGACGCCGGCGAAGGTGCTGCTGATGCCGGTGATGCTGGTCAGCGGCTGCGCGATCTTCTGCGCGGTCTTCATCGCGGGCGCCGCCTTCCAGTTCGCGGCGCAGGACGCGGCCGAGGTGCAGAACGCGTTCACCTACGGCGGTACGACGCTCCTCCAGTACCCGCCCACGGTGTTCGCGACCGATCTTCTGCGCGGGGTGACCTTCGTGCTGCCCCTCGCCTTCGTCAACTGGGTGCCGGCGAGCTATGTGCTGGGGCTGCCGTACCCGCTGGGACTGCCGGAGTGGGCGGCGTTCACCCCGCCGCTGGTGGCCGCCGCGAGTCTGGCGGCGGCGGGCCTGGCCTGGCGCGCGGGCCTCAGGTCGTATCGGAGTACGGGGAGTTGAGGACGGACATGGCGGACGCTGACACCTTCATCGAGGTGGACCGGCTGGAGAAGGTGTTCGACGTGCGCAGGAAGACCGGCTTCCTGCGGCGCGAGCGGCGCGAGGTCCGGGCGGTCGACTCGATCTCCTTCACGGTGGCCCGCGGCGAGATGGTCGGGTACATCGGCCCGAACGGCGCCGGGAAGTCGACGACCATCAAGATGCTCACGGGCATCCTCACCCCGAGCGGCGGGCGGCTCCGCGTCGCCGGCATCGACCCCTCCCGCGAACGCACCCGGCTCGCGCACCGCATTGGGGTCGTGTTCGGGCAGCGTACGACCCTCTGGTGGGACCTCCCGCTGATCGACTCGTACCAGCTGATGCACCGCATGTACCGCATCCCGGCCGCCCGTTACCGCGAGAACCTGGACCGCTGTGTCGAACTCCTGGAGCTGGCCGAGCTGTTGGAGGTCCCGGTACGGCAGCTCTCGCTGGGCCAGCGGATGCGCGGCGACATCGCGGCGGCGCTGCTGCACGACCCGGAGGTGCTGTACCTGGACGAGCCGACGATCGGGCTGGATGTGATCTCCAAGGCCAAGGTGCGTGGTTTCCTGCGGGAGTTGAACGAGGAGCGCGGCACCACGGTGCTGCTGACCACCCATGACCTCCAGGACATCGAGCAGCTGTGCTCACGGGTGATGGTCATCGACCACGGACGGCTCATGTACGACGGCGCGCTCGCCGGGCTGCACGAGATCGGGGAGAGCGAGCGGACGCTGGTGGTGGACCTGGAGCGGGAGCTGCCGCCGATCGACACCGGGCCCGCACGGGTGGTCAGGGTGGAGGGGCCGCGGCAGTGGCTGGCGTTCCCGGCGGCCGAGTCGGCGGCGGCCCTGGTGGCCCGGATCGCGGCGGAGTACCCGCTGGTGGACCTGTCGGTGCGGGAGCCGGACATCGAGGCGGTGATCGCCAAGATGTACGCGGGGGCGGCCGGCGCGACGGAGGCGGTGTCCGAACAGGACTCGGCGGCGGCCGAGAAAGCGGTCTCGTAGCCTCCGGACGGGGGAACTCGTAGGCTGCTGTGCATGACCGACGACGCCGCAGTCCCGGAACTCCGCGCATCCGACGCCGACCGTGAACGAGTCGCCGAGGTCCTGCGGGACGCCCTCGCCGAAGGGCGTCTCGACATGGAGGAGTTCGAGGAGCGGCTGGAGGCCACGTACAAGGCGCGGACCTACGGCGAACTGACGCCGATCACCCGTGACCTGCCCGTGGGGCAGGTGGCCGTGCCCAAGGTGGACATGGTCAAGCACCCCGAGCCGGACGGGAGTTGGGCGGGGCGGGTCGTCGGCGGTGAGGGATCGTCCGCGTGGGCCGTCGCCGTCATGTCCGGGTTCCAGCGCAAGGGGCGGTGGACCGTGCCCCGGCAGTTCAACTGCTTCGCCTTCTGGGGCGGCGGGGAGATCGACCTGCGCGAGGCGAACTTCGCGGCCGGGGAGGTCGAGATCAACTGCGTCGCGATCATGGGCGGGATGAACATCATCGTGCCGCCGGGGGTCGAGGTGGTCGTCCGGGGCATCGGGATCATGGGCGGGTTCGACCACAGCCAGGAGGGCGTGCCGGGAGGGCCGGGCGCGCCCCGGGTGATCGTGAACGGGTTCGCCTTCTGGGGCGGCGTCGGCGTCGAGCGGAAGCTGACCAAGGAGGAGCGACGCCGTCTGAAGGCCGAACGGAAGGCCGCCGGCGGGCGCGAGCCGGCCGAGGGGTACGGCGACCGTCCCCGGATGCTGGAGGAGCAGCGGGAGTGGCGGCGGGAGCTGCGCGAGGAGCGCCGGGACCGTTACGAGGAGCGCCGCGAACGGCACCGTGAACGGCATCAGGACCGGCGGGACCGGCGTCGTTACGACGAGTACTGACGCGGGCCGAAGGGTGCTCGCGCGTGCTGAGGCGTGCTGAGCGAACAGGTCTCGCGTCGTCTCACAGCTCGGCGGGTGCCGCGCCCTTCAGCAGTCTCAGGTCGAACGCCGAGCCCATCCGCGCGTACCCCCGGTCGCTCGGATGCAGATGGTCTCCGCAGTCGTAGTCCGAGCGGAGCCTGCGCGGGTTGTACGGGTCCCGCAGCGCCTTGTCGAAGTCGACCACGGCGTCGTAGACCCGGCCCGAGCGGATCTCCGCGTTGACCCGCCGCCGTACCGCCTCACTGGCCGCCGTATAGCCGCTGTGGCCCTGGAAGGGCATCAGGGTCGCGCCGACGACCTTGACGCCGTGGGCGTGGGCCTGGCCGACCATCGTGCGCAGCCCGGTGAGGATCCGGTCCGGGTCGGCGCGGTGCGGGTCGCGGAGGATGTCGTTGACGCCGAGGGCGATGACGATCACCTTGACGTTCGGGTGGGAGAGCGCGTCGCGGGAGAAGCGGACGAGGCCGGCCTGGTTGTCGGCGGGGCGGCCGAGGCCGTTCGCGAGTATCCGGTTGCCGCTGATGCCCTCGTTGACGACGCTGTAGCGCGGCACGTTCCAGCCGGATGCCACGGCCGAGCGGAGGCGGTCGGAGAGGATGTCGGTCCAGCGGTGGTTGGCGCCCTGCGTGGAGGTTGTGCCGTCGGTGATCGAGTCGCCGAAGGCGACCACCGTGCCGACGGAGTCGTCGCTCAGCACGTCCAGCGCGGTGAGATAGCGCCAGTAGGGCGTCTGCTCGGTGTATCCGGCGCCGGTCGTGTCCTCGGTGAGGTCGCCCCGGGCGACGTAGGAGATCTGGCGCGCGTGCGCGTGGTAGGTGACCGGGCCGGACGCGGTGGGGGAGTACGTGGTGACGAGCACGTCGTCGCCCTGCGGTATCAGGACCCGGACCGCGTCGCTGAGGACCTGGCGGCCGGGCGGTATGACGACCGTGGTGGCGCCGGCGAAGGTCAGGCGGCGCATGGTCGGCGCGTTCGCGGCGGGGGTCCCGGAGGCCGCCGCCACGGCGAGGGAGGCGTGGGTGAGGGTGAGCGGCGACCGGCCGTAGAGGTTGGAGAGCGTGACGCGGGCACTCGTACCGCCGGCGCTCGCGTGCACCACGTTGCGGACCGAGCGGCCCGCCATGCCCCCGGTCCCGGTGCCGGGTTCGGCGCCCGCCGGGGAGGCGGACCAGGCGCCGACCCAGGTGCCGGTGGAGGCGGGGGCCGCCGGGTCGCGCGGGGCGTCGCCCTCGGCGCGGGCGCGGGCGTCGGCGGGGGTGCGGCCGTGGTCGGCCGCGACGCCCGTGTAGATCGCCGCGGAAAGGCCCACGATCAGCGCGACGATCGCGGAAAGCAGGGCATAACCATGGAGTTTGGTCATGCGGTGCGTGTCTCCTCGGGCAGGGGGAGCCCCCGATGCTCCGTGATGATCATCCCTGATCGGACAGACGCCGGGAACTCCTGATCCGTTCCGGGAGTCGGTCAGGAAGGGACAATATGTGCAGGGGATCACGAACGGGTGGAGCGGATGGAACGTACCGAACAGGATAAAACGGGGATTCCTTCCGGGGCTGCCCGAGCGATGACGACCTTCAGCGCGGCCGATCTGGAGAAGCAGCGCGGGGTGCGGCGGATGAAGCTCACCGCCACCGGGCTGCTGCTGTTCGTGGCGCTGGTGTATGTGCTGGCCAAGTGGGCTTCGCACTCCGGTGCGGGCGCGTGGGCGGAGTATGTCGCCGCGGCCGCGGAGGCGGGGATGGTCGGTGCGATGGCCGACTGGTTCGCGGTGACGGCGCTGTTCCGGCGGCCGCTGGGGCTGCCCATTCCGCACACCGCGATCATCCCGACCAAGAAGGACCAGCTGGGGGTCTCGCTCGGGGAGTTCGTCGGGGAGAACTTCCTGTCCGAGGAGGTGGTGCGGCAGCGCCTGCGGGCGGTGGGCATCGGCAGCCGGCTGGGGGCCTGGCTCGCGGACCCCGAGCACGCGGACCGGGTCACCGCGGAGCTGTCCGCCGCGCTGCGGGGCGCGCTGACCGTGCTGCGGGACTCCGATGTGCAGGCCGTGGTGGGGGAGGCGATCACCCGGCGGGCCGACGCGCAGGAGATCGGGCCGGGCATCGGGAAGATGCTGGAGAAGATCGTCGCCGACGGGGGGCACCGGCGGGTCGTCGACCTCGTCGTCACGCGGGCGCACGACTGGCTGGTCTGGCACGACACCGAGATCATGGACGCCGTCCAGGGCGGGGCGCCCGGGTGGACACCCCGGTTCGTCGACAAGAAGGTCGGCGAGCGGGTCTACAAGGAGCTGCTGCGGTTCGTGACCGAGATGCGGGACATGCCCTCGCATCCGGCGCGGGGGGCGCTCGACCGGTTTCTGACGGACTTCGCGGCCGATCTGCAGTCGGACACGGACACGCGGGCGCGGGTCGAGCGGCTGAAGGGGGAGGTGCTGGGGCGGGGCGAGGTGCAGGATCTGATCGCGTCGGCCTGGACCGCCGTACGCTCGATGATCGTCTCCGCCGCCGAGGACGAGCGCAGTGAGCTACGGCTGCGGGTGCGGGCGTCGCTGCTGTCGCTGGGGGCGCGGATGGCGGTCGATCCCAAGGTGCAGGCGAAGGTGGACGGGTGGGTGGAGGGGGCGGCCGTGTATGTCGTCACCACCTACCGCAAGGAGATCACCTCGCTGATCACGGACACGGTGGCCGGGTGGGACGCCGAGCACACGACGAAGAAGATCGAGGCTCATATCGGGCGTGACCTGCAGTTCATCCGGATCAACGGCACGGTGGTGGGGTCGTTGGTGGGATTGCTGATCTTTACGGTGTCGCGGGCGGTGGGGGCGTAGGGGGGTGGGGGCGTAGGGCGGTGGGGCGTAGGGCGGTCCGGGCGGGGGACTCGGACCGGGTTCCTCTCGATGAGGAGGGGGCACTGAGGAGGGAGCCCATGACCACCGCGCAGGCCGGGACCGGCCGTACCGTGACCACCAACATCCCCGCCCGCCTCGACCGGCTGCCCTGGTCGCGCTGGCACTGGACGATCGTCATCGGTCTCGGGACCGTGTGGATCCTCGACGGCCTGGAAGTCACGGTCGTCGGCAACATCGCGAGCCGTCTGTCGGAGTCCGGGAGCGGGCTGCCGATCACCTCCGGTCAGATCACCGGCGTCGCCGCCGCGCTGTATGTGGCGGGTGCGTGTGTCGGTGCCCTGTTCTGGGGGCGGCTGACGGACAAATGGGGCCGTAAGAAGCTGTTCATGATCACCCTGGCGGTGTACCTCGCGGCGACCGCGCTGACCGCGGTGTCGTTCTCCAGCTGGTGGTTCTTCACGTTCCGCTTCCTGACCGGGTTCGGTATCGGCGGTGAGTACGCGGCGATCAACTCCGCGATCGACGAGCTGATCCCGGCGAACTTCCGCGGGCGGGTGGACCTCATCATCAACGGCAGCTTCTGGCTGGGCGCGGTGGGTGGGTCGCTGCTGTCGATCGTCGCGCTCAACACGGACTTCCTGCCGAAGGACGTGGGGTGGCGGTTGACGTTCGCGCTGGGCGCGGTGCTGGCTCTGGTGATCCTTCTCGTACGGCGGCACGTTCCGGAGAGTCCGCGGTGGCTGCTGATCCATGGCAGGGACCGGGAGGCCGAGGAGATCGTCACCTCGATCGAGGAGCGGGTCCAGGCGGAGAAGGGGCGGGAGTTGGAGCGGCCCGAGGGTGAGATCACGATCCATCAGCGGCGGAGTGTCTCGTTCGTGGAGATCGCGCGGACGCTGTTCGCGGACTACCGGCGGCGGTCCGTGCTCGGGTTCTCGCTGTTCATCGGGCAGGCGTTCCTGTACAACGCGATCACGTTCGGGTTCGGGGCGATCCTGACGACGTTCTTCGATGTGCCGACCGGGGACACGGGGTACTACTTCGCGGTCATCGCGGTGGGCAACTTCTGTGGGCCGCTGCTGCTGGGGAAGCTGTTCGACACGGTCGGGCGGCGGGTGATGATCTCCGGTACGTATCTGGTGTCCGGGCTGTTGCTGTTCGGTACGGCGTGGTTGTTCGACCGGGGGTCGCTGAACGCGACGACGATGACGGCGTGCTGGTGTGTCGTGCTGTTCTTCGCGTCGGCCGGGGCGTCGAGTGCGTATCTGACGGTGTCCGAGGTGTTCCCGATGGAGACGCGGGCGATGTCCATCGCGTTCTTCTACGCGCTGGGTACGGCGGCCGGTGGTATCAGCGGGCCGCTGCTGTTCGCGGACCTCACGGGGACGGGGAAGGTCGGGGACACGGTGCTGGCGTTCCAGATCGGCGCGGCGTTGATGTGCGCGGCGGGGCTGGTGGCGGCGTTCCTGGCGGTGCGGGCGGAGCGGCGCTCCCTGGAGGACATCGCGAAGCCGCTGACGGCGGCGGCGGCGGCCTCACGGTCGCGGTCGCGCCGGGAGCCGGGGGCGGCTGCGGCGTAGTGGGCGGATGCCTGCGGCGCAGCTGCGGCTTGAGCGGGGGCGGGCGTAGCGCCTAGGGGTGGTGGGTGAGTCGGGGCCGGGCCGGGGGGTATCCGTCCTCGGTCGGGCGCCACTGCCAGCTCGAGAACGCACCGGCGCCGGACGCCCGCCGCTGCGGGCGGACACCCCCCGTCCCGTCCC
>NZ_JBEXCS010000121.1:0-24474 GCF_040605395.1 Streptomyces sp. NPDC005648
GGAGCTGTGAGCGCCATCGGTGGTGCCGAGCCGGGTCGTCGGGCGGGTCCGGCGTCGTCCGGGCAGGTCGCGCCCCGCGGCGGAGCCGCTGATCATGACAACGACGTCGTCCCACTCCTTCCAGCCGGTCCTGGAGCGCATCGCCGAGGAGATCGAACGCACCCCCGGCCGCGGCCGCCCCGCCGACTACATCCCGGCGCTCGCGGCCTGCGACCCGCGCCGCTTCGGCATGGCGGTCGCGGAGCTGGACGGCACGGTCTACGGCGTGGGGGACTGGCGGCATCCGTTCTCCACCCAGTCCATCACCAAGGTCTTCACCCTCGCCCTCGACCTGGCCCGCGAGGGCGACGCACTCTGGGAGCACGTGGGCCGCGAGCCCTCCGGCAACCCCTTCAACTCCCTGGTCCAGCTGGAGTACGAGAGCGGCATCCCGCGCAACCCGTTCATCAACGCGGGCGCCCTCGTCGTCACCGACCGCCTGCAGAGCCGTACCGGGGACGCGGCCGGGGAACTGCTGGCGTTCCTGCGCACCGAGAGCGGCAACCCCGCCCTGGACTTCGACAAGGAGGTCGCCGCCTCCGAGGCCGGGCACGGCGACCGCAACGCGGCCCTCGCCCACTTCATGAAGTCCTACGGCAACATCGACAGTCCGGTCCCGGTCCTGCTCGACCAGTACTTCCGCCAGTGCTCCCTCACGGCCTCCTGCGCCGATCTCGCCCTGGCGACCGGCTTCCTGGCCCGCCACGGTGTCCGCGCCGACGGCACCCGGCTGCTCACCCGCAGCCAGGCCAAACAGGTCAACGCGGTGATGCTGACGTGCGGCACGTACGACGCGGCCGGCGAGTTCGCCTACCGGGTCGGACTGCCCGGCAAGAGCGGCGTGGGCGGCGGCATCATCGCCGTCGTGCCGGGCCGCTGCACGCTGTGCGTGTGGAGCCCGGGGCTCGACGAACGCGGCAACTCGGTGGCGGGCGTGGCCGCACTCGACCGCTTCACCACACTGACCGGTGTGTCGGTGTTCTGAGCGGTACAGCCCGACGACCCCGGGAAGCGCTCACGGGATCACACACCGGTCACACGCAGGCCGCCGACCCGCAGGCGGCGCGTCAGGTTCCGGCCATCCGGCGTTGACACGCTGAGCGAGTGTTGGCCATGGTTTTCCCCGTCGATCTCCGCCGCTGCCAGGTGCTGGGTCTGGCCGGCACCGCCTTCCTCGCCCTGGGAGGTGAGACGGCCGGTGCCCTGCCCGTCCAGGAGCTCCTGGCCCCCGCCAACGTCCGCGCGGCCCTGGGCCTGGTCGGCGTCTACTTCGGCGTCGTCCTGCTGATAGCCGCCTGGGTGCTGCTGGGCCGGCTGGTCCGTGGCGCCGAGCCGCCCGCCCCGCGCTCCCTGCTGCTGGTCCTCGCGGTCTGGGCGGCCCCGCTGCTGCTCGCCCCGCCGCTGTTCAGCCGCGACGTGTACAGCTACCTCGCCCAGGGCGCCATGGTCGACGCCCATATCGACGTGTACGCGCACGGGCCCGCACAGCTCGGCGGGCCGCTCGCGGACGAGGTCGCGCCGCTGTGGCGGAACACCGGGGCGCCGTACGGCCCGGTGTTCCTCGCCGTCGCGTCCCGTCTCTCGGGGCTGACCCGTGGCGAGCTGCCGGCTGGGCTCGTCGGCATGCGGCTGGTCGCGCTGCTCGGCGTGGCGCTGATGGCCGCCGCGCTGCCCCGCCTCGCCCGGCACAGCGGCGCCGACCCGGCCGCCGCCCTCTGGCTCGGCGCCCTCAACCCGCTGGTCCTGCTCCACCTGGTCGCCGGCGCCCACAACGACGCCATCATGCTCGGCCTGCTCGGCGTCGGCCTGGTCGCCGCGCTGGGCCGGTGGCCGGTCCTCGGCGCCGTACTCGTCACACTCGCCGCGCTGGTCAAGGCGCCCGCCGTGCTCGGGCTCGCCGCGGTCGTCGTCCTGCAGGTGAGAGCCGGGCGGAAGCCCGCGAAGGCCGTTCTGACGACCGTTCTGGCCGCCGCGGCCATCACGGTCGCGGCCACGGCCGTCGCCGGCACCGGATACGGCTGGATAGGAGCCCTCGACACCCCTGTCTCCGCCCACAACTGGGCCCTCACCAGCCTGCTCGGCCGGGCCACCGGAGCCCTTCTCGAACACCTCGGCAGCGACCTCGCCCCGCTGGCCCTGCCGGCCTGGCACCTGTTCGGCATCGCGGTCACCGGGCTCGTGATCGCGGCCATATGGTGGCGGCTGCGCCCCCGCCCGGTGTACGCCCTCGGCCTGAGCCTCGCCACGGTCGCCGCCTTCGGCCCCGCGATCCGCCCCTGGTACGCCCTGTGGGGCCTGTTCCTCATCGCCGCGGCGGCGCCGACCACCTCCGTACGACACCGGGTGGCGGCCGTGACGGGCGTGCTGGCGCTCGCCACCCTGCCGAGCGGCGGACCGGTGGACACCGGCCAGCTCGTCCTGGCGGTCTCCGGCGGCGTGCTGGCCGTCGTGGTCCTGTGGCAGGCCCATCAGGCGGCCCAGGCCCCGGCCCTCGGACACACCGCGTGAACCCGCCCCGCACCGACCGCGGCCGACTGCTGCTGGTCCTCGCCCTGGCCGTCGCCGTCGCCGCCTTCACCGCCACGGTGCCGCTGCTGCGCGACTGGTTCGACCTGCGCGTCTACTACGGCGCCGTCAACACCTGGATCCACCACGGCGGACGTCTCTACGACTACCGGGTCCCGGGGACGACGTACGGCTTCACCTACCCGCCCTTCGCGGCCGTCGCCATGCTGCCCATGGCACTGGTGGGCCTGCGCACCGCGATCGCCCTCTCGCTGCTGCTCAACCTCGCGGCCCTGGGACTGATCGTCCACATCGTGACGGCCGGTGCCTGGCGGCGTCACGGCTGGTACGGCTGTGCGCTGGGCGCCTGTCTGCTCGCCCTCTTCGAACCGCTGCGCGACACCTTCAGCTTCGGCCAGGTCAATCTGCTGCTGCTGGCCCTCGTGCTGGCCGACGGATGGCTGCTCGGCACCGGGCGGGGCCGCTGGGCGGGCGTCGGTATCGGTCTGGCGGCGGCGATCAAGCTCACCCCCGCGCTCTTCATCGGCCTGCTCCTGCTCGCCGGTCGCCGGCGCGCGGCCGCCGTGGCGACGGCCGTCACCATCACGGCGACGGGGCTCGCGGCCCTGGTGGCCCCGGACGCCTCCCGCTTCTACTGGACCCGCGCCCTGTGGGACACGAACCGGGTGGGCCGGCTCGACTACGTCTCCAACCAGTCCCTGCAGGGCATCCTCGCGCGCCTGGGCGAGAGCGACCGCGCGGTCTGGGCGACGGCGGTCCTGCTGGTCCTGGGCGTCTGGGCGTACCGGACCCGCCGGGCACTGGCCAGGAACGACTGGTCCGCCGCGTTCGCGCTGACCGGGCTGACCGCCTGCCTGGTCAGCCCGATCACCTGGGTGCACCACCTGGTGTGGCTGCTGCCGGCCCTCGCCGTGCTGACGCGCGCGGGGCACCCGCGGATCGCGGGCGCCCTGTACGCCGTGCTGTGCACCAGCGTGGTGTGGCTGTGGTTCGACGACGCCTCCGGCATCGACGGCTTCCTCGGCAGCAACACCTACACATGGATCACCCTCGGCCTGCTGCTCCGGCTGCCGGTCGGTCAACTCCCGGCGGAGCGCGCGTTCCTGACCCGCAGCACGCGCAGCACCAGGGCCACCCCGCCCGCGCCGAGCGCGGCGGCACCCGAGACGGCGCCCGCCTCCGGCCACCCCGACCCGCCCTCGGGCGCGACGGCGACGGCCACCGGAGTGGCGGCCGGGCCCGGCCGGGGCCTGACCCGCAGCCCGTCCAACGACCCCACCGGCTCCACCCGCCCCGCGGCCGCGAACCCCCAGTCGAGCAGCTCCCGCGCCTCCTCGTAGACGGTGAGCCCGCCGCCGGCCTGCGGATTCATCACCGTGACGACCAGCGTGCGCCCACCCCGCCGGGCCGCTGCGACGAGCGTGTTGCCCGCGTTGGTGGTGTAGCCGTTCTTGACCCCGATCAGCCCGGGATAGGGCTCGACGCCGTCCGCGCCGGACAGCAGCCGATTGGTGTTGACGATCTCGTACGACCCTCCGGCACCCCCGGGGAACCTCGCCCAGGCCGTCCCGCAGTACCGGGCGAAGTCCGCGTTGCGCAGCCCGGCCCGGCCGAACACCGCGAGGTCGTACGCCGACGACACCTGTCCCGGAGTGTCGTAGCCGTCCGGTGACTTCACCTCGGTGTCCAGTGCTCCGAGGGCCCGCGCCTTGGCCTGCATCCGGGCGGCCGTCGCGCGCCAGCCGCCGTCGAGGGCGGCGAGGACGTGCACCGCGTCGTTCCCGGAGTTGAGGAAGACCCCGCGCCACAGGTCGGCGACCGTGTAGGTCTGTCCCTCGGCGACGCCGACCAGGCTGCTGCCGGGGCCGATGTCCGCCAGTTCCTCCGCCCGGACCGTGTGCCGGACGCCGCCGGGCAGGGCGGGCAGCACGGTGACGGCGAACAGGGTCTTGAGGGTGCTCGCGGGCGGCAGCCTGCGGTGCGCGTCGTGCGCGGCCAGCACCTCGCCGCTGCGGGCGTCGGCCACCAGCCAGGACAGCGCGGAGACGTCCGGAACCACGGGTGCCGTACGGTGCGGTCGCACCTGGGTGCCCGCCCGGTACAGGAACGACGGCTGCGGCACCACCGTCCGCGGCCCGACGGGAGGGGTGGGTTCCGTGCCTACGGCCGCCGCGACGGGCGTCAGCGCCAGGACGCCCGCGACACAGAGGGCGCAGGTCATGACGGCAGTACGAGGCGTCCGGAATGAGAATCCGATGGTCATATTGTCAACGTAGGAAGGGGTCCGGCGTTCGGGGCGATGGCCGGGCCGGGGCGCAGGCGGGAGCACCCGGATGCCGCAGTGGGTCGTGCGGGGGAGTCACCCGGCGGGCAGCGTCGGCTGGATGCGCCGGAGGAACGTCGCGTTGTCGGGTGTGTCCCGCATCCGCTCCAGGAGGGTCTCCAGGCTCGCCTGGCCGTCCCGGGTCTGCAGGGCGCGCCGCAGACCGCGTACGGCGGTCAACTCGGCGGGGGAGAGGAGGAGTTCCTCGCGGCGGGTGCCGGACGGGTTGATGTCGACGGCCGGGAACACCCGGCGCGAGGCGAGTTCACGGCTCAGGCGCAGCTCCATGTTGCCGGTGCTCTTGAGTTCCTCGAAGAAGTAGTCGTCGGCACGGGAGCCGGTCTCCACCAGGGCGGTGGCGAGGATGGTGAGGGAACCGCCCTCCTCGGCGAGCCGGGCGGCGCCGAAGAACCGCTTCGGGCCGAGCAGCGCGGCGGCGTCGACACCGCCGCTGAGCGTGCGGCCACCGGCGGCGGCCGCGTTGTTGTGGGCCCGGCACAGCCGGGTCAGGGAGTCGAGCAGGATCACGACGTCCTCGCCCGCCTCGACGAGCCGCTTGGCCCGCTCGATCACGAGCTCGGCGAGCGCGATGTGCTGCTTGGGCGCCCGGTCGAACGTGGAGGCGTACACCTCGCCGCGCACGGAGCGCCGCATCTCGGTGACCTCCTCGGGCCGCTCGTCGGTGAGCAGCACGATCAGACGGCACTCGGGGTGGTTGCCGGCGACGGCGGCCGCGATCTGCTGCAGCAGCACCGTCTTGCCGGTCTTCGGCGGGGCCACGATCAGCCCGCGCTGCCCCTTGCCGACGGGCGACATCAGATCGGCGACGCGCCCGGTCAGCCCGGCCGCGGGGTGCTCCAGGCGGAGCCGCTCGTTCGGGTGGAGCGGGGTGAGGTCGCGGAAGTGGCGTCGGGCGCGGGCCTGTTCGGGCGTGTGCCCGTTGACGCGTACGACCTCGGTCAGCGCCCGTCGGCCGTCGCGCAGGCCCTCGACGAGGTCACCCCTGCGCAGGCCGTGACGGCGGATCAGCGCGGGGGAGACGGGCAGGTCGGAGGGAGCGGCGAGGAGGCTGTCGGCGGCCCGCAGATGGCCCTTCCCGCCCGCGTCGATGTCGAGGACGCCGAGGGCGACCTGGGTCTGGGGTTCCTGCTGTACAGGGGGGTGTTCGAGAGTGGTGGTCATGGTGGTCGGTCCTTTCGAGGACGAAGAGCATGTGGCATGCGGAAGGAAGGGGTGGGAGCCGCGAGAGGAAGGCGGACACGCGCCTTCAGCGGCGGGAACAGCACCTCGGGTACGGCACGGTCGTGCCGGTCACGAGGTGGTGGGAGAAAGCCGGTGGGCCGGCCGGAAGACGGCGGGCGGTCGGCGAACTGAGGTGGAGACGGCACCGGCGCCCTCAAGGGGGCGAACACGAGTGCTGACAGGACCCTACCACAAGGAGCGCGGTCCCAAACCGCTCAGCGGGTGGCGAGAAGGCCGTAGAGAAGCGGGATGCGCGGCTCGGGCAGCCGCCACCAGCCGGACGGTGTACGGACCATCCGCGGCCAGCGGGGCCAGGGCAGCTCGTCGCTCTCGCGCAGGCTCCGGACGGTCAGTCCCGCCCGGATCAACGCGCCCAGGACCTCCCCTATTCCGTGCGTCCACTCGTAGCTCTCGGTGGCGCCCTCGACGGCCGGACCGTCGGTGTAGGTGTGGGTCGCGTCCCGGTGCACGGGGCCGTCGCCGCCCAGGTAGTCGTGGCGCAGCAGCAGTTCGGGCCCCTCGTCCGGAGCGGGCTTCGGGCCGAGGGAGTTGAGGAGCGGATGGAACTCGACGATGTACAACAGGCCGCCGGGGCGCAGGAGTCGGAACACCACGTCCGCCCAGCGGTCCAGGTCGGGCAGATAGCACAGCGCGCCCTTGCCCGTGTACACGACGTCGAACCGCCGCCCGGCCAGGGCCTGTTCGGCGTCGTACACATTCGCCCGCACGAACGCGACATCGGTGCCCGCCCGCGCCGCGATGTCCCGTGCCGCGGCCACCGACGCCTCGGAGAAGTCGAGTCCGACGGCCCGGGCGCCGCGCCGGGCGAACGCGAGGGTCTCGGTGCCGAGGTGGCACTGGAGATGCAGCACGTCCCGCCCGTCCAGCTCGCCGAGGTCCTCCCACTCGAACGAGGCGAACCAACGGGCCGGATCCAGGTCCTGGTCGAGACCGTAGAACCGGCTGGCCAGGTGGACCGGGGTGCGGGCGTCCCAGTTCGCCTGGTTGGCCCGCATGAGCCGAGCCTGCTCGTCGGTGGTCATGACGACATCCAACCGTGCCCGGGCCGCGGTCAGTGGGAAGAACTCCGGATCGGTCCGGTCGCGCCGGGCGGGGTTTCCCCGGACCGAACCGCTCGGCCGCTTGGTCAGGAGGCGGGGGCCGACCGGGCCTCCGCCTCCTTCGCGATCTCGTCGAACCGCGCGCCCATCGCCGCCGCCAGCGCCTGGGCGCCCGACAAGGGCCGTACCATGACGGTGAGTTCGTCGATCAGGCCGTCCTCGTCGACATGGATGAAGTCACAGCCGGTCAGCTCGCGGTCGCCGACCCGCGCGGTGAACACCAGCGCGTGGTCGCGGCCGTCGGGCCCCGCCAGCTCACGGTCGTAGCGGAAGTCCTCGAAGACCTGCGAGACCGCCCGCAGGATCGCCGCGGTGATCGCCCTGCCCGGGTACGGCTTGAAGACGACCGGGCTGGAGAAGACGACGTCCTCGGCCAGCAGCGCCTCGACGGCGTCGAGGTCGCCCGCCTCCACCGCCTCACGGAACGCACGCATCGAGCCCTCCCTCATTCATAGTCAATTTGTTGATTAGGTGAGGCCGAGAGTAATCAGCGGCCGTGCCGGTGTCCACTACGCTGACGGAGATGTTCAGCCCCGAAGGCCCCAGCCTGCGCGAACTCGCCGTCCAGGCGCTGTCGTCCGTCGAGCACGGCTACGACCTGCTCGCCCCGAAGTTCGACCACACCCCCTTCCGGACGCCCGACACGGTGCTCGACGCCGTCGCCGCGGCCCTGGCGCGCACGGGGCCGTACGCCACGGGACTCGACCTGTGCTGCGGCACCGGCGCGGGCGTCGAGGTGCTCGCGCGGGTGTGCGGGGAGAGTGTGACCGGGGTCGATTTCAGCGCGGGGATGCTCTCCGTGGCCCAGGAGCGGGTGCGGCCGGCGGGGGACCCGGCCCCGGCAGCCGACGGACGGCCGGGTGTCTCCTGGGTGCGTGCGGACGCCCGCGCGCTGCCGTTTCGCCCGGCCTTCGACCTCGTGACCAGCTACGGGGCCTTCGGACACTTCCTGCCCGAGGAGCTGCCCGGTCTGTTCGCGCAGGTGCACTCGGTGCTCCGGCCGGGCGGGTGCTTCGCCTTCCCCGTCCTCGCCCCGCCCCGGCCCTCGTCACCCGCGTTCTGGATGCTGCTCGGCTTCGACGGGGTCATGCGGGTGCGCAACGCCCTGTGGCGGCCCCCGTTCGTCATGTACTACCGCGCCTTCCGACTCGGGGACGTACGGCGGGAGTTGGAAGGCGCGGGGTTCCGTGTGGAGCTCGAACCCCTGCGGGAGTTCGGGCGCCGGGCCGACGGGAGCCCCCGTGTGCGGTTGGTGAGGGCGATCAGGTTCTGACGAGCGCCCGCCGGGCGTCAGCCCGCCGCCGGCACCATGAACTCATAGACCAGGGCGTCCTGTTGGGCGTCCACCACCAGATCCGTGATCTCCAGCGGCCGCGCGTACTGGTCGTGCACGCGCCGTGTCACCCGTACCGAGGGCGCGTCCGCGAGCGGGGTGATGGAGTCCCGGTGGTGCAGGGTCAGCCCCGCCCTGCGCATCCAGTCGTAGGCGCGCCGCAGCTGGGCCGACGCGCTGCCGTCGGCGCGGTCTCGATAGCGGGCGAGTTCCTCCACCTCCGACAGGGCGACGGCCGAGAAGGAGGTGACGGCCGTACGGCGGCCGCGTCCGTCCGCACCCGCGGACTCGTAGCGGTGCATCAACGTCGGCCGGTACGGGGCGAGTCCGAGGGCCTCGGCGTGCTCGGGCGGGGGAGTCTCCCAGGTGACCGTGGCCCGGTCGGCGGCGCACGGATCGACGGTCCGGGCACCCACCGGGAAGGTCAGCGAGGCGGGGGTCTCCACCGGCAGGCCGGGCAGCGTGGCATGGCTGCCCCGCCGGTCGGTGGTCACGAGACCGTCCCTGCGCAGCAGTTCGAGTGCCTGCCGGACGGTCTCCCTGCTGACCCCGAAGCGTCCGGCCAACTGCCGTTCGCCGGGCAGTCGTTCGCCGGGCGGGACGCTTCCGTCGCGCAACTCGTCGAGCAGCCGCTCCGCGACGCCGCGGTACAGCGGGCGGCCGGTGGTGGCGGATCGGTCGTGCGGGGTGGTGCGGGCCATGCCGCGCCTCCTGTGTGGTGACATACGGTAGCCGTGCGGGCTCGGTGCGCCACCAGATCTAGCATTGGTCTAAACCAGCAGGGAAGGGCGGGCGGCCGGTTCGGCCGAAACCGGCCCGCGCCGCGGACCGTTCACAGGGCGCTGTAGAGCGCCTCGATCAAGGCCATCTTCCGGGGATCGTTGGCGATATGAGGCCCCATCCGGTTCATCACATACCCCATCGACACCTCCGCCTCCGGGTCGGCGAGCCCGCACGACCCCCCGAACCCGTCGTGTCCGAAAGCCCGCGGGTTCGGCCCGTACGAGCCGTTGTCCCCGCTCAGCCAGAGCCCGAGCCCGATCTCCGTCTCCCCGTCGAGCCCGGCGCCGAGCACCAGGTCCCGGCAGCTGCCCTGCCCCTCACGCACCCGCTCGGCGGCCTCGGGCGACAGGACGCGTCGGCCGCCGTACGACCCCCGCCCCGCGAAGATCCCGTACAGCTGGGCGACCGCCCGCGCCGTCCCGTGCCCGTTCGCCGCCGGGATCTCCGCGGCCCGCCACTCGGCGGTGTTGGCCTGGGCGGCGCCCACCAGCGGATTGGCCAGCGCGGCCAGGGCGAGAGGCGCCAACTGACTGAAGGCCGCGGCCTGTTCGCTGCTGTCGGCGGCCGGCGGATGCACCAGCTCCGCGGCCCGTCCCGCCTCCTTCTCCGGCAGCCCGATGGTGAAGTCGATCCCGAGCGGCCCGGTCACCTCCCGCTCCAGGAAGGCCCCCGGCAGCAGCCCCGACACCCGCCGTACGACCTCCCCGACGAGGAAGCCGTAGGTGAACGCGTGATACCCGGAGCGCGTCCCCGGCTCCCACCAGGGCTCCGTCGCCGCGAGCCGCCGCGTCGTGAACTCCCAGTCGTAGAGCTGCCCCACCGAGTGCGGCTGGCGCGGCCCCGACAGACCGGCCCGGTGCGACAGCAGATGCCGTACGAGCACCTTCTCCTTGCCGGCCGCGGCGAACTCGGGCCAGTAGGCGGCCACCGGGGCGTCGAAGTCGAGCAGTCCCCGGTCGGCGAGGATGTGCGCGCACAGCGCGGTCGGACCCTTCGAGGTGGACCACACATTGACGAGGGTGTCGCGCTCCCAGGCCCGGCCGCGCCCCGCGTCGGCCCACCCGCCCCACAGGTCCACCACGACCTCGCCGCCGACGCTCACGGCGACGGCGGCCCCCAGCTCCCCACGCTCCCGAAAGTTCTCCTCGAACGCCTCCCGCACCGCCAGGAACCGCTCGTCGCAGTGCCCTTGCACGCTCGGCCCACGCTCCGCCATGAGGTCCTCCGCCTTCCGCCGAGAGCCCGGGCCGCGACGCTGCGACCCGGACCCCCTGAACATACCGACTGGTCGGACTGGCGGGAAGGTCAGAGACGCGACCGCAGCCACTTCATCTTGGCCGCCTCCTGGTACGGTCCGCCGCCCTCATGATCGTTGAAGTCGTACACCTCGATCGTCTTGTCCTCGTGGGCCCAGTTGTTGAAGGCCGCGAAGACGGTCGACGGCGGGCAGGTCTGGTCCTCCAGGGCAGCCGAGAAGAGGGCGGGGGACCGGCCGCGGGCGGCGAAGTGCACGCCGTCGAAGTAGGAGAGGGTGCGCAGCGCGTCCCCGGTGCGGCCGCGGTGGGTCTTCAGGAACAGGCCTATCTCACGGTACGGGTGACGGTCCGTCATCGTGGTCGCGCGGGGAAAGTCGCAGAGGAAGGGGACGTCCGGGGCGATCGCCGCCAGGTCCGGGACCAGAGCGCCCACGGCGATCGTGATGCCGCCGCCCTGGCTCCCGCCGAGCGCGATCGTGCGGGAGGCGTCCGTGAGCGGGTGGGAGCGGGCCGCCTCGATAGCGCGGACCGCGTCGGTGAACACCCGCCGGTAGTAGTAGTTCTCGGGCGCGTCGATACCGCGCGTCATGAAACCGGGGAAGGCGGGAGCCCCGGCCACCGGGTCGGCGGTACCGCCCCCGCCGCCCCAGGCACTGCCCTGGCCGCGCGTGTCCATCACGAAGTGCGCCCGGCCGGTGGAGGCCCACAGCAGATGCTCGTGGGCCAGGCCCCGGCCGCCGCCGTAGCCGATGAACTCCATGACCAGCGGGACCGGTTCCTCGATCCCGGCCGGCAGGGTCAGCCAGCCCTTCACCGGGTGCCCGCCGAACCCGGCGAACGTCACGTCGTACACCCGCACCGTCGTCAGGCCGGTGTCGACGGGTTCGAAGCGGGCGTCCAGGTCGTGCTCGCGTGCTTCCTGGAGGGTCTTGGACCAGAACGCGTCGAAGTCCTCGGGCTCCGTGGACTCGCTGCGGTACTCGCGGAGCTCGTCGAGCGGAAGGTCGAACAGGGCCATGCAGGACCGCCTTCGGACAGCGATGAGTGGGCAGGGTGAGGGTGATCACACCGTACGTGCGTGATCGGACGACTCGCCAGGTCTTTTCGGCCTGATCCGTCTACGATGCCGCCATGTCGTCAGCCGTGGATCTGCTGGTCAAGGACGCCGGACTGCTGGTGGTCGACGGGGATCGCGAGATTCCCGGCGGCTGGGTGGCGGTGACGAATGGTCGGGTCACCGCCGTGGGCGAGAGCGGGAGCGAACCGGAGGCCCGGAACGTCGTCCCGGCGGCGGGGCGGCTGGTCACCCCCGGGCTCATCAACACGCACCACCACATCTACCAGAACCTCACCCGTTCCTACGCCCCCGCCGTCAACGGCACCCTCTTCGACTGGCTGACCACGCTCTACCCCCTGTGGGCCGCGCTCGACGAGGAGGCCGCCTACGTGTCCGCGTACGTGGGCATGGCGGAACTGCTGATGGGCGGCTGCACCACCTCCTCCGACCACCTCTACGTCCATCCCCGTCCGCACCTGGTCGACGCCGAGATCCGCGCCGCCCGCGACATCGGCTTCCGCTTCCACGCGACCCGCGGTTCGATGACCCGTTCCGTCGAGGACGGGGGACTGCCGCCGCGCGGCGTCACCCAGACCACCGACGAGGTGCTCGCCGACAGCGAGCGGCTGATCCGGGCCCATCACGACCCCGGCCCGGGCGCGCTGATCCGGGTCGCGCTCGCGCCCTGCTCCCCGTTCTCGGTGACCAAGGAGGTGATGACGGCGAGCGCGGAACTCGCCGAGCGCCACGACGTACGACTGCACACGCATCTCGCCGAGGACCGCGACGAGGACACGTACTGCCTGGAGACCTACGGCTGCCGGCCCGTCGAGTACTTCGAGGACTGCGGCTGGATGAGCGACCGCACGTGGGTCGCCCACTGCATCTATCCGAGCGACGACGAGATGCGGCGCCTCGGGGCCGCGGGCGTCGGCGTGGCGCACTGTCCCAGCTCCAACATGCTGATCGGGGGCGGCACCGCGCGCGTGAAGGAGATGCGCGAGCTGGGTCTGCCGGTCGGTATCGGCTGCGACGGTTCCGCCTCCACCGACCACGCCTCGCTCTGGATGGAGACCCGCACCGCCCTGCTCCTCGGCCGCTATCGCGGCGGCCCCGGCGCCATGGCCGCCCGCGACGCCCTCGACATCGCGACCCGCGGCTCGGCCCGCTGCCTCGGCCGCGCCGACGAACTGGGGCATCTGCGCCCGGGCGCCTGCGCCGACCTGGTCGTCTGGGACCTCCACGAGGTAGCCCTCGCCGGCGCGCTGAGCGACCCGGTCGAGTCCTGGCTGCGCTGCGGACCGGCCCGCGCATGGACCACGGTGGTCGGCGGCCGTGTCCTCGTCGACCGCGGCGAACCGCGCCTGCCCGGGCTCTCCGAGGCCCTTCGGGACCACGGACGGATCGCGCGACGGATGCAACGGCTGGGGTAGCACGCGTGTCGCCCGGCCCGCGCGCCGGGTGCCGCGACCTCTCTAGCGGCGGCCGGGCCGGTACGACCGCACGTCTGGTGCCTGACACCTGGGTCGCCTGCCGTCGGCCTCTGCCGGCCAGCGCCCCGCTCGCCTCTCGCCCCAGGCGCTACGTTCCGCCCGCCTGGCGGCGCGTCCACTGCGGCTCCGTGCGGGCCCACTCCCGTTCCCACTCGCCGAGCCGGTGATTCGTGGCCACACGTCGTACGATCGCGTGGCCCAGGAGCACCACGGCCACCGCTCCGCCCGCGGCACAGGTGCCGATGGTGATGGTGTGCTGCCAGATCTGGGTCTCACCCGGGGGCGGGGGAACGCTCCGATCGCGCGCGTCGAACCACACGTCGACCTTGTCGCCGCGCCGGGTGCCCGCCGGGACGCGTGCCTCGGTGGTGTGCGGACCCGTGACCGGATCGCTCCAGCGCACGCTCACGCGGTACGAGTGCTCACGGCTGCCCTGCACCGTCGCCGGGGCCTCGGGTGTCCTGCCGACGACCTCGACCCGTACGCTGTGCCGCTGCGCCCGGGCCGACGCCGCGACCGTCCGCGCCTGCTCGTGCGCCCACCACCCCACGAGCGCCCCCGCCAACGGGGCGCCCACGAACAGCAGCACGGCGACGACGACCGTCGTCCACGCCTCGACCACGTCCGACCGACGCCGCAGCGGATTGCGCCGCCAGCGCCAGCCGCGCACCCGGGTTCGCATCTCGACCTCCTCGCCGTCACCGGAGCCGGAGGGGCCGTTCTGTCCTTGGTCTGTATTGTCCCTCCGCACCGCCCATGTGCGCGAGTGGCGGTGGAAGCCGGGTACCCAGCCGGACGGAGATCGCTCACCGTGCGGCCGTTCGGCCGCGAGGAGTTCGTGCCTCAGCCGAAGCGTTCGATCCGGATCCGCTCCACGGGCTGCCCGGCCGCCACCAGCAGTCGCGAGGCGTGCTCGGCGAAGGCATTGGAGCCGCACACATAGGCCTCCCACCCACCCGGAGGCCGCTCGGCCAGGAGCGGTGCCACATGTGCCGCCGCCATACGTCCCACGGCCACCCCCTCGGGCGCGTTCCGCGTGAACACGGGCGTGGTCTCCGCGCCGAACTCCCGGGCGTAGATCAGGTCCTCCGGACCCCGCGCGGACACCAGCAGCCGCAGCGGCACATCGAGGCCCCGTGCCCGGTGGTGGCGCACCATCGACATCAGCGGTACGACACCGGAGCCGGCGCCGACCAGCAGCGCGGGCCGGTCGCCCGGCCAGGCGAAGAAGCCGCTCAGCGGGCCGCGCACCTCGACCTCGTCACCGGGCTTCGCCACCCTGTGGAACCAGCCCGAGACCTCGCCGCCCTCGACATGGTCCAGGGTCAGCTCGATGTGCCCGGCGTCGTCGGGCGCGGACGCGATGGAGTAGTGGCGCTGGGCCGTGTAGCCGTCCTCGGCGGTGAGCCGCAGCATCAGATGCTGGCCCGGCAGATGCCCCGCCCACGCGGGCACCGCGAACCGGAAGGTCGACGCGCGCGGTGTCTCGCGGCGGACCTCGGTGAGGGTGGCGGTCTGCCACACGGCCGCGGTGCGATTGCTCACCGCGATCCGGCCGGGCACGGCGAACCGCGTCAGGGGGGTGAACGTGTCAGTCACCGGAGTACCGCTGCTCCTCCCAGGGATTGCCCCGCGCGTGGTAGCCGTTCTGCTCCCAGAAGCCCGGCTCGTCGTGGTCGAGGAGCCGGATGCCCGCGATCCACTTGGCGCTCTTCCAGAAGTACAGGTGCGGTACCAGCAGCCGCGCGGGACCGCCGTGCTCGGGAGCGAGCGGCTCGCCCTCGTACGCGAACGCGATCCAGGCCCGCCCGCCGGTCAGATCCGAGAGCGGAAGGTTGGTGGTGTAACCGGTGTGCGAATAGGCGACGGCATGGGTGGCCGACACATGGGGCCGCACCCTATGGAAAAAGGCGTCGAGCGAGACACCCTCGAACCGCACCCCGAACTTCGACCAGCTCGTCACACAGTGGATGTCGCCCTCGTAGGCTGACCTGGGCAGCGCCTGTGCCCCGTCCCAGTCCCAGGTGTGAGGCCGCTCCACCAGCCCGTCGACGCGGAACGTCCAGTCGGCCGGTGCCAGCTCCGGCGTGACCTCCGCGGACAGAACGGGCCAGTCGTCGCCCGCGTCGTACTGGCCGGGCGGGAGGCCGGGATCGGGGACGCGGGTGCGTCCGGTGAAGCCTCGGGTGACGTTCATGGCTCAACCGTACGCTGTCGTCCCCCGTGCTCCGTCCCTGGTCAGCGCGGCGATCATTGCGGCCGTATGAACACTGGGCCGCTCCGGGAATAGGGGTTCGCCGATCTTCCTTGGCGACTGGTGCGAGGCGTGAGTGAAGGAGAGTGGGAGCGATGCCGAAGGCGTATGTCTTCACGCGGTACGGCGGACCGGAGGTCGAGGCCCTGGTCGAGGTGGAGCGGCCGGCACCCGGTGCCGGTCAGGTCCTCATCGCGGTCCGGGCCGCGGGCGTGAACCCCGTCGACTGGAAACTGCGCACCGGCTACCGCCGCCCCGGCGAGAGGGGGGAGCGTGACTTCCCCGCCTACTTCGGCAACGAGGTCGCCGGCGTCGTGGAGGAAGTGGGCGAGGGCGTCGAGGGCTTCGCCGTCGGGGACGAGGTCTTCGGACGGCCCGTGGTCGGCGGGTACTCCGAGTACGCGCTGCTGTCGGTCGACCTGATCGCGCACAAGCCCGCGGGTCTGTCCTTCACCGACGCGGCGACCCTGCCCGTCGCGGCCGTGACGGCGTACGACGGTATCCGCCAGCTGGATCTGCCGGCCGGCGCGACCGTGCTGATCACCGGCGCGGGCGGTGGGGTCGGTGTCGCGGCCGTGCAGATCGCCCGGGCCCGGGGCCTGCGGGTCGTGGGCGTGTCGAGCGAGGCCAAGAAGGCGTTCGTGGAGTCCCTCGGCGCCGAGCACGTCCCGTCCGGGCCGGGCTGGACCGAGCGTGTGCCGGGCAGCGTCGACGGCGTCTACGACCTGGTGGGCGGCGAGGTCCTGGCCGAGGCCGCGACCCTGCTCACCGACCGCACGAAGCTGGTCACGGCCGGGGCGCCGCCCGAGGTCGTCGAGAAGCTCGGCGGCTCACGCGTCGCCCGCGTCCGCACCTCCGAGGGCCTCACCGCGGCGGCCGACCTCGTGGTCGACGGCAGCCTGGACCCGCGGGTGACACGGACCTTCCCGCTGGAACGGGCCGGGGACGCCCTGCGCGCCGTCGAGGACGGCCACGCCCGCGGCAAGATCGTGATCGAGGTCGCCGTATGAGCCATGTCCTGGACAATCCCGCCCTGGCCTCGCTGACGGGCCCGCACGCCCACTTCGCCGAGCGGCGCGGCCGGCTGCTGCGCTACCCCGTCGACGTCTCGCCGTGGCTCGCCCTGCCCGACGAACTGGACGCCGCGGACTGGGCCGACCTGGCCGCCTTCGCGGGTCCCGAGGGCGAGGTCCCGCTGCTCGGCTTCCGCGGTGAGCTCCCCGCCGGCTGGGAGGTCACCTTCCAGGTGGAGGGCGTGCAGCTCGTCGACGACGGCGTCCCCGCCGCGCCGGAGCCGGACGCGGTGCGCCTCGGCCCCGCCGACGTGCCGGAGATGCTCGACCTGGTGGGCCGTACCCAGCCGGGCCCGTTCCTGCCCCGCACCATCGAGATGGGCACCTACCTGGGCATACGCCGCGACGGCGCCCTGATAGCCATGGCGGGGGAGCGGTTGCGTCCGCCGGGCTGGACCGAGATCAGCGCCGTCTGCACCGACCCCGCCTTCCGCGGTGAGGGGCTGGCCACCCGTCTGATCCTCGCCGTCGCCCATGGCATCCGGGAGCGCGGCGAGACGCCGTTCCTGCACACCGGCGCCGCCAACACCAACGCCATCCGCCTGTACGAGTCCCTCGGTTTCGCCCTGCGCCGCACCACCGTCTTCGGTGCCGCCCGCGTTCCCGAACGCCTCACGGACGCAAGGGAGTTGGCGGTTCCCTAGGCCTCGGTCCGGGTCCAGGAGTTGTACGTGACGAGATATTCGGCGAACCGCTCCAGATCGTTGCGCGGCCAGTTCGCGAGCCGCTCCCGGAACGCGGCCCGGCGGCGCTCGGTCACCTGCGCGAGGATCCTTCGGCCGGTCTCGGTCAGGTGCAGCACCTGCACCCGGTGGTCGTCCGCGTCCACACGCCGTTCGATGAGCCGCGCCCGCTCCAGCGCGGCCACCTGACGGCTCACCGTCGACTTGTCCAGGGCGTAGTGGGTCGCCAGGTCGGTCGCCCGGCAGCCCCCGCTCTCCTCCAGATGCCCGAGCAGCGTGTACGACACCAGGGACAGCTCGGGGTGCATCCGCCCCGCCGAGGCCCGGGCGCGACGGGCGAAGACCGTCATCTCGCGCTGGATCGCCTCCACGGCCTCGTCCGCGTCCACCGGTCCTCCCTCGTCCACCTGGTTGCAGAATACAACTGGATGGGGGAGCCTGCCGCCGGAGCGGGCCGGGCGAGGGGCCGGAGGCCGAGGGGGCCGTCGACGTCCGAGCGCTGGTGTAATGTGACCGTCCGGCCGCGGGTCGTCCCGGCCGCCGATGACCGAGGAGGTGAGTCCCATTACCGCTGTGTCAGGTCGGGTGCTCTCTCCTCGCGTCGACATGGGTCGTCGGCCGTAGTCGATCGCGAGAGCACCCTTCGGCTCACCGAAAGGCTCTCGGCTTCCATGTCTTCACCCTCCTTCTCCGCCCACCCCGTTGATCCCGCCGGGCTCGGCGATCTCAGCGATTCCGTCGTGGCCGCCCTGCGTGCCGCGGGCTGTGTCTTCGCCGAGGACGAGGCCCGGTTGATCCTGGCCGCCGCGGCGACCCCGGCCGAGCTGACCCGGCTCGTCGAACGCAGGGCGGGTGGCCTGCCCCTCGAACTCGTCCTCGGCTGGGCCGAGTTCCGCGGTCTGCGGATCGCCGTCGAACCGGGTGTGTTCGTGCCCCGCCGCCGTACCGAGTTCCTCGTCGAGCAGGCTCTCGCCCAGGCTCCGCGGGCCCGTGTCGTGGTGGACCTGTGCTGTGGCTCGGGCGCGGTCGGCACCGCCCTGGCGACCGCGCTCGGCGACGTCGAACTGCACGCCGCGGACATCGACCCGGCCGCGGTGCGCTGCGCCCACCGCAACATCACCGGCGTCGGCGGCCACGCCCACCGGGGCGACCTCTTCGAGGCGCTGCCCGAGGAGTTGCGCGGCCGGATCGACATCCTCGCGGCCAATGTGCCGTACGTCCCGACGGACGAGGTGGGGCTCCTGCCCCCGGAGGCGCGCGACCACGAGCCCCTGGTGGCGCTCGACGGCGGCTTCGACGGCCTCGACGTCCTGCGCAGGGTCGCCGCCGAGGCACCGCGCTGGCTCGCCCCGGACGGCTGCGTGCTGGTGGAGACGAGCGAACGGCAGGCCGGGACGGCCGTGGCGGCCTTCGCCGCTCACGGCCTGACGGTCCGCCTGGCCACGGACGACGACCTCTACGCCAACGTCGTCATCGGCGTCCGGACATAGCGGCGTCGAGCGCCGGCGCGGGCGCCGTCACGTCGTCGCGCCGCTGCCCGACGGGCTCGCCGACGGAGCCGGCATACGCCAGTCCCTGGGGCCGTGGCCGGGGAACCTCCCGTGCCAGTCGCCGCCCGGGCCCCTGCCCGTCAGATCCCCGGCGAGCACGCGGGTCGCGGTCCTGGTCCCGTCGTCCGCGCGGGTGCCCACGAGCAGGGCGGTCTCGCCCTTCTTCAGGTCACCCGTGCCGGAGCCCTTGGTGCCGTCGTGCAGGACCGTGGATTCCGAGCCGACGGTCCATGTCCACTGGGCGCCGTCCTCGCTCTTCACCGTGACGTGGTCACCGTCGATCTTCTCGACGGTGCCGCGCTGCCAGACCCGTACCACCCACTTGCCGGTGTCCTGGTCCTTGACGGTCGCCTCGCCGTGCACGCCCATGCCGCCGAAGTCGAACCAGCGGCCGCCGCCCTGCCGCTGACCCGGCCCGCTCGGTGCGGGGGACACGGGTCCGGAGGCGGAGGGGGTGGCGCCGGTACGGGACGGGCCCGAGGCAGCGGCGTAGGCGACGGTGCCGCCGAGCGCCAGCACGGCGACCGTCGACGCCGCGATCACCGCCCGCGCGCGGCCGGAGCGGCGCCGCCACACGCGGTCCCAGGCCGGGTCTCCCGCGGGTTCCGGCCCGCCCGGGCCGGTCATCACCTCCCAGTCCGGTGTCGTCTCGCCGCGCCGGTCGGGCGGCTCGCCCCCGGCGGCGGGTTCCTGGTGCGGTTCGTGCATCACGGCTCGCTCCCATCGGCCACGGCACACGGCATTCCCCTGCCATGCCTTGCTGTGATTGTGCGAGGAGCGCGATAAGGGCCGGATAATCAGTAGCTGTGAAAGGGGGCGTACGGGGCCGGCCGGCGTCGACGGTCAGTCCGGTTTCTGCACCCGGGCGATGAGAAGTGCCACGTCGTCGGAGTTGTCCGGCTGGTGCAGCGTGCGCAGCAGCATGTCGCAGACCTCCTCCAGCGGGCGGTCGGGGCCCTCCAGCAGCGACAGCAGGGCTTCCAGGCGTTCGTCGAGGGGGTGCTGGCGGGTCTCGACCAGGCCGTCGGTGTAGAACACGAGCCGGTCGCCGGGTTCCAGGTCGACGGTGGTGGTGGAGAAGGCGACCCCGCCCACGCCCAGGGGTGCGCCGGTGGGCAGTTCCAGGAACTCCGGGGGATGCCCCTCACGCAGCCGGGCGGGCGGCAGATGGCCCGCGTTGGCGATCCGGCACCGGCGCAGCTCCGGGTCGTGGACGGCGTAGACGCAGGTCGCGATGGAGTGGTCCAGGCTCTCCGTGATCCGGTCCAGGTGCTCCAGGAGCCGGGCCGGGTCGAGATCGAGCGAGGCGAGGGTGTTCGTGGCGGTGCGCAGCCGGCCCATGGTGGCCGCCGCGGTGATGCCGCTGCCCATCACATCGCCCACCACCAGCGCCGTCTTGCCGCCCTCCAGGGGGATCACGTCGAACCAGTCACCGCCCACCTCGGTGGTGGCGCCCGCCGGCTGGTAGCGGGAGGCCACCTCCAGTCCGCCGGTGACCGGCGGATGGCTGGGCAGCAGGCTGCGCTGCAGGGTGAGGGCGGTGTCCCGGGCGTTCTGGTACCAGCGGGCGTTGTCGATCTGCACGGCCGCGCGGGACGCCAGCTCACGGGCGAGCAGCAGATCGTCCTCGGTGAACGGCAGCGGATTGCGGGTGCGCTTGAGGTCCAGGGCGCCGAGCACCTCGCCGCGCGCGATCAGCGGCACCGCGAGGTACGAGTGGAGACCCGCCCGGGTCAGCAGCTCCGCGGCCTCGTCGGAGTGGGCGATGCGCGGCAGATCGGCCGCCTCGACCTGGGCCACCATGACCGGCCGGCCCGTGCGCACGCACTCCGTGACCAGCCGGTCGGGGCCGTACCGCGCGACCTGGCCGGGCTCGTCGGCCGCCCGCAGCGCCTCCGGAGCGTCATCGGCCCGCACGGCCAGCGCCCTGATCACCGCCGGCTCGGCGGGCCCCAGGCTGCTGCGTCTGCCGTCGACCACCGCCTCCAGCAGGTCGACGGCGGCCACATCGGCGAGCTCCGGCACGGCCACATCGGCCAACTCCCGTGCCGTACGGTCGAGTTCGAGGGTGGTGCCGATACGGGCCGAGGCGTCCGCGATGAGCGCGAGCCGGCGCCGCGCGGTCTCCGCCTCGACGCTCGCCCGGTGCTGCTCGGTGACGTCCACGACCGACCCGGCCACGCCCAGTACGGTGCCCGCGGAGTCCTCGAGGCGGTACAGCGAGATCACCCAGGCGTGCTCCTCGACCGGGTCGGCGGGCGTCCGGCCGATGGTGAGCTGGTCGACGAGCGGCCGGCCGGTCTCCAGCACGTCCTGCGCCGCCGCCTCTATGGCGTCGACGTCCAGGTGGGGCAGGACATCGCTGATACGGCGGCCGATGTGCTCCTCGGCCGACATGCCGTTGAGCCGCTCCAGCGCCGGATTGACCGTCACGTACCGCAGATCCGTGTCCAGGACGGCCAGCCCGATGGGGGACTGCGCGATCGCACTCGCGGACAGCGCCACGTCCCGCTCCACGCGCCGCACCGTCGACCGGTCGGCGCACAGGCCCAGCGCGTAGACCTCGCCGTGGTCGTCCAGCAGACGCATGTTGCGGAACTCCACCAGGCGGGTGGAGCCGTCCTTGCGGCGGATGGGGAACGCGCCGGCCCAGCTCTGGCCGGTCACCATCACGTCGGCGAAGAGCTTCACGACCAGGTCCAGATGCTGCTCGTGCACCATGATGCGGGCCGCGTACTGGCCGAGCGCCTCCTGCGCCGGGTAGCCGAACAGCTCCTCGGCCTGCGGGCTCCACAGCGCGATGCGCCCCTCGGCGTCCAGCACGACCGAGGCCACACCCAGGACGTCGAGCAGGCCGCTCGGCCGCACCGACTCCCGGCCCTCGGTCACCGGAAACCCAGGTGCACTCATTCCCCGCACCGCCTTCACCCGTTCGCGCGGCACCCGGTCCCCCGTGCCGACTCCCCAAGTTCTACCGCGCTCAACCGTCCCTGTGGCGCCTCGGTCGCCCACCTCCACCATCCCTCAACAAGGCGCGGCCGTCTCCACGGCGGTGCCGACATTACCCGGGGACGAGGCGTCGCCGAGCCGAAAGCCCCCGTTATCGAATTGGTCTGTACATGACCATCTCGACGGGCCAGACTGTCCGCCGGACACACCCCCGGTCTCTTAGAGGAGTCCTCCCATGCCCCTGCGTGCCCGGCAACGTTGTCATGCGGCCCTGACCGCCGCGCTCGCCCTCGCCACCGCGGCCGTCCTGGCGGCCGCCCCGCCCGCGTCGGCCGCCGGCACCTGGACCGAGCTGGGTTCCGACCGCGCCGACCCGCTGACCGAGAGCCAGGGCCTCACCTCCGTGGAGGTCCCGGCCGGCAGCCCCAACCACTACACCGGCATCGGCACCATCCCGCTCTCCGTCTCCAGCCGTGGCTGGAACCACGTCGGCGACCCCGACGCCTCCGCCACCGGATACGTCGTCGAGCCGTACCAGGCCGACTCCGGCACCGCGAAGATGTACCGGGTCGAGGCACCGGACGGCACCTGGTCCGAATACACTCACCAACTCGGCTCCGGCGAGGCGCTGAACAACTCCTGGGTCGCGATCTCGCCCGACGGGCAGTGGATGCTGTCGGGCGAGTACGGCACCATGAGCCGCTTCCTGGTCTTCCCGACCCCCCGCGTCAACGCCGCCACCTCCCCCTCGTCGAACCTCCCGCAGGTCGCCACCGTCGACCTGGACCACGCCGTGCGTGACGTACAGGGCTGCGACTTCGTGACCGCCACGCAGTTGCTGTGCTCCTCGGACGACCCGGCGGGCACGCTCTTCGGCGTCACCAAGCCGCTGCTGCAGGTCGACCTGTCCGCCGCGGTGAACGGCACGTCGGACGTGACCGGTCATGTCACCGCGCTCCAGCAGCTGCCGCTGCGGAGCTCCTGCTCGGGCACCTTCGAGGTCGAGGGCATCGACTACGACCGGCGAGACGGCACCCTGCGCGTGATCGTCGTCTCGCCCGGGTTCTGTGTGCTCACGGACAGCAAGACGTACCGCTTCAGGAAGAGCTGACCCTCTCGCTGGTCCGAGTCCGGCAGTGGTGCTTTTCTGGGGATGTGGCGCGGTTCGCGGGGGACCCGTGGAGCCGCGCCACCGTCATGAGAGGAGCGTCACGATGGATCGTCAGCGCTCGCACGAGGAGCCCGTCTCCCTGGAGATCAGCGGCTGCAGCAAGGAGGACGCACGGGTCGTCTTCGACACGCTGTGCGCCTGCTTCGAGTCGGACCGGGGTGCGGAGGAGGTGCCGCAGCAGCTGCATGAGACACGGCCCATGGTGTGGCTCGGGACGTTCGAGGTCACCGACGCGCACGAGTGTCCGGCGCCGGGGCGGCTGTCGTCCTCGGTCGAGCTGGACGCGCAGGGCGGGTACTGGGCGATCGAACGGCTGCGGGCCACGCTGGACCCGCTGTTCACGGTGCGGGATCTGTCCTCGGCGTCGGGAGACCAGGAACGGGAGCTGCATGTGATTCTCGAGAGCCGCTGAGGTCCAGCGATTCTGCAACTAGTTGCACAATGGCTCCGGGGTCGTCTACAACTGATGCACCACACCGTGCACGGAGGACCCCATGAGCCGTTACCCGCATCTGCTCAGCCCGCTCGACCTGGGCTTCACCACCCTGCCCAACCGCGTGCTCATGGGCTCCATGCACGTCGGCCTGGAGGAGGCCGAGCGCGGCTTCGAGCGGATGGCGGAGTTCTACGCCGCCCGGGCGCGCGGGGGAGTGGGCCTGATCGTCACCGGTGGGATCGCGCCCAACGAGGCGGGGCGGCCCTACGAGGGCGGGGCCAAGCTCACCACCGACGCCGAGGCCGAGCAGCACACGGCGATCACCTCCGCGGTCCACGAGGCGGGCGGCCGGATCGCCCTGCAGATCCTGCACTTCGGCCGGTACGCCTACCACCAGGACCTCGTCGCGCCCAGCCCCCTCCAGGCGCCGATCAGCCCCTTCGTGCCCCACGAGCTGACCGACGACCAGGTCGAGCAGACCATCGACGACTACGCGCGCGCCGCCCGCCTCGCCCGGAAGGCCGGCTACGACGGCGTGGAGATCATGGGCTCCGAGGGCTACCTCATCAACGAGTTCATCGCCGCGCAGACCAACCGGCGCACCGACCGCTGGGGCGGTTCGTACGAGAACCGGATGCGCTTCCCCGTCGAGATCGTGCGGCGGGTGCGCGAGGCGGTCGGCGAGGACTTCGTCATCATCTACCGCCTCTCCATGCTGGACCTGGTCCCCGGCGGTTCCACCCTCGACGAGGTGATCACGCTCGCCAAGGCCGTCGAGGCGGCCGGCGCGACCATCATCAACACCGGTATCGGCTGGCACGAGGCCCGCATCCCCACCATCGCCACCTCGGTGCCGCGCGGCGCCTACACCTGGGTCACCAAGCGGCTCATGGGCGAGGTGGCGGTCCCGCTCGTCACCACCAACCGCATCAACACCCCCGAACTGGCCGAGGAACTGCTCGCCGAGGGCTACGCGGACATGGTGTCGATGGCCCGCCCGATGCTCGCCGACCCGGACTTCGTCAACAAGGCCGCCGCCGGTACCCCGGACGCCATCAACACCTGCATCGGCTGCAACCAGGCCTGCCTCGACCACACCTTCAGCCTCAAGATCACCTCCTGCCTCATGCCGAGCGATGTGACGGGCTCCCTCGTCTACGACACCCGCACCGCCGAGTTCCGCTT
>NZ_JBEXCS010000122.1:0-24054 GCF_040605395.1 Streptomyces sp. NPDC005648
GAGCTCGTACAGAGCTCCGCCCGCCGGCGCGTTCCGGAGTCGGACAGCGGGAAAGCCGCCTCAGGCCTGCGTCAGGCCCGTGTCAGGCCCGCGACCAGCTCGTCCGCCGCGCGGTAGGGGTCCAGTTCGCCGCCCACGATCCGTTCCGCCAGGGCGCTCAGCCGGCGGTCGCCGTGCAGGTCGCCGATGCGTTCACGCAAGGTCGTCACGGCGATGGTCTCCACCTCGCGGGAGGCGCGGGCGAGCCGCCGCTCCGCCAGGACGCCGTGCTCGTCCATCCACGCGCGGTGCTTCTCCAGGGCCTCGACCACCTCGTCGATGCCCTCCGCGCGCGCCGCGACCGTCTTGACGATCGGGGGACGCCAGTCGCCGGGGCCCCGGGACTCCCCGAGACCGAGCATGTGGTTCAGTTCGCGGGCGGTGGCGTCGGCGCCGTCACGGTCGGCCTTGTTGACGACGTAGACGTCACCGATCTCCAGGATTCCGGCTTTCGCCGCCTGGATGCCGTCGCCCATGCCGGGGGCCAGCAGGACCACCGAGGTGTCCGCCTGGGAGGCGATCTCGACCTCCGACTGGCCGACGCCGACCGTCTCGACCAGGATCACGTCGCAGCCCGCCGCGTCCAGGACGCGGATCGCCTGCGGGGCCGCCCAGGCCAGGCCGCCGAGGTGGCCGCGGGTGGCCATGGAGCGGATGTAGACGCCGGGGTCGGAGGCGTGCTCCGACATGCGGACGCGGTCGCCGAGCAGGGCTCCCCCGGAGAAGGGGGACGACGGGTCGACGGCCAGGACGCCGACCCGTCTGCCCTGCTTGCGGTACGCCGTGACGAGCGCGGAGGTGGACGTGGACTTGCCGACACCCGGCGAACCCGTCAGGCCGACCACATACGCGTTGCCGGTCAGCGGCGCGAGCGTCTCCATGACCTCCCTGAGCTGCGGGGACGCCCCCTCCACCAGGGAGATCAGCCGGGCCACGGCCCGCGGCCGGCCTTCCCTCGCCTGGGCGACGAGTGTGGAGACGTCCTGCATCACAGCTCCGTTCGAAGATCGGCGTACGAGAGAACTCAGGCCTTGGGTACCCGGACGATCAGCGCGTCACCCTGACCGCCGCCGCCGCAGAGCGCCGCCGCGCCCACGCCGCCGCCCCGGCGCTTGAGCTCCAGGGCCAGGTGCAGGACGAGCCGGGCGCCGGACATGCCGATCGGGTGGCCCAGGGCGATGGCGCCGCCGTTGACGTTCACCCTTTCCGTGGACACCCCGAGGTCCTTGATTGACTGGACGGCGACCGCGGCGAACGCCTCGTTGATCTCGATCAGGTCCAGGTCCTCGACCTCCAGGCCCTCCTTCTTCAGGGCGTGCAGGATCGCGTTGGACGGCTGGGACTGCAGGCTGTTGTCCGGTCCGGCCACATTGCCGTGGGCGCCGATCTCGGCGATCCACTCCAGGCCCAGCTCCAGCGCCTTGGCCTTGCTCATCACGACCACGGCCGCCGCACCGTCCGAGATCTGGGAGCTGGTGCCCGCGGTGATGGTGCCGTCGCGGGTGAACGCCGGGCGCAGCTTGCCCAGCGACTCGGCCGTGGTGTCGCCACGGATGCCCTCGTCCTTGCTGAAGACGACCGGCTCGCCCTTGCGCTGCGGGATCTCGACGGGGGTGATCTCGGCCTCGAAGACGCCGTTCTTCTGGGCGGCGGCCGCGCGCTGGTGGGACAGGGCGGCGATCTCGTCCTGGGCGGGGCGCTGGATGCCGAGGCGGGTGTTGTGCTTCTCGGTCGACTCGCCCATGGGGATGTTCTCCCACGGGTCGGTCAGGCCGTCGTGGGCCATCGCGTCGAGCATCTCGATGGCGCCGTACTTGAAGCCCTCACGGGACTTCGGCAGCAGGTGGGGGGCGTTGGTCATGGACTCCTGGCCGCCGGCGACCACCACGTCGAACTCGCCGGCGCGGATCAGCTGGTCGGCGAGGGCGATGGCGTCGAGACCGGAGAGGCACACCTTGTTGATGGTGAGCGCCGGCACGTTCATCGGGATGCCCGCCTTGACCGCGGCCTGGCGCGCCGGGATCTGCCCCGCCCCGGCCTGGAGCACCTGTCCCATGATCACGTACTGCACCTGGTCGCCGCCGATCCCCGCACGGTCCAGGGCGGCCTTGATCGCGAAGCCGCCGAGGTCGGCTCCGGAGAAGGACTTGAGGGAGCCCAGCAGCCGTCCCATGGGCGTACGGGCGCCCGCGACGATCACCGAGGTCGTGCTGTTCGATCCAGACATGGGCTGCGATCCCCTTCCGGCTGCACTGCCGAGGAGTGAACGAGGGTTTACTTCAAATGTAGTGAGTGGCACTCCGTGCCGTCACCCGGCGGTCGGTGTGATCGCTGGCACGTTGCGTAACCATCCGAAGAGCGCTGCACTGACAGACATGCTGACGCGAATCGACCACATCGGAATCGCCTGTTTCGATCTCGACAAGACCGTGGAGTTCTACCGGGCCACCTACGGCTTCGAGGTGTTCCACTCCGAGGTCAACGAGGAGCAGGGCGTCCGCGAGGCCATGCTCAAGATCAACGGCACCTCGGACGGCGGCGCCTCCTACCTGCAGCTTCTGGAGCCGACCCGGCCGGACTCGACGGTCGCCAAGTGGCTCGACAAGAACGGCGAGGGCGTCCACCACATCGCTTTCGGTACGGCGGATGTGGACGCGGACGCGGCCGGCATCAAGGACAAGGGCGTACGCGTTCTGTACGAAGAGCCGCGACGCGGTTCCATGGGGTCACGGATCACCTTCCTTCACCCCAAGGATTGCCACGGCGTACTGACAGAACTGGTCACTTCGGCGCCTGTTGAGTCACCTGAGCACTGACCCTCGTACATATGGGCCGGTAGGGTTGGGGGCGGTCGCTCCCGCAGTCCGGGGTGACCGCACGCCGGGGCCCGGTTTCGGGGGCGAGCGTCGGGGCAGCAGCCCGTGCTCCGCCGTCGATCTGACACCATTCCCCGGGGGGCTCCGTCCGTCGGACGGACGGAGTTCGTTTGGCCAGACTTGCGACCAGGGGACGGATGGGACCGCGCAGTGCGGGGCTACGAACGCCAGGAGCGAGAGCCGGCGGCTGACGTCGACCACCTCTCTCGGTTCGAGGCCGAGATGGATCGGCTCAAGACCGAGCGGGAAAAGGCGATTCAGCACGCCGAGGACCTCGGCTACCAGGTCGAGGTGCTGCGCGCCAAGCTGCACGAGGCGCGCCGCACCATCATGTCCCGGCCCGCCTACGACGTCGGGGGCGGCGACCTCGGCTACCAGGCCGAGCAGATGCTGCGCAACGCCCAGATCCAGGCCGACCAGCTGCGTCAGGACGCCGAGCGCGAGCTCAGCCAGGCCCGCGCGCAGACCCAGCGCATCCTCCAGGAGCACGCGGAGAACGCGGCCCGGCTCCAGGCGGAGCTGCACCAGGAGGCGGTCACCCGCCGCCAGCAGCTGGACCAGGAGCTGGCGGAGCGCCGGCAGACCGTCGAGTCCCATGTCAACGAGAACGTGGCCTGGGCCGAGCAGCTGCGGGCCCGCAGCGAGTCGCAGGCCCGCCGGCTCCTGGAGGAGTCCCGCGCGGAGGCCGAGCAGGCCATGGCCGCCGCGCGCGCGGAGGCCGAGCGGGTCGCCGCCGAGGCCCGGCAGCGGCTGGAGGCCGACGCCGAGAAGGCCCGGGCGGAGGCCGAGCAGCTGCTGCTGAGGGCCCGTACGGACGCCGAGCGGCTGCTGAACGCCGCCTCCACCCAGGCCCAGGAGGCCACCGACCACGCCGAGCAGGTGCGCAACTCCTCCGCCACCGAGTCGGATTCGGCCCGCCGCCAGGCGCAGGAGCTGAGCCGGGGCGCCGAGCAGCGGATGGCCGAGGCCGAGGAGGCGCTGCGCAAGGCGCAGGCGGAGGCCGACAAGCTCGTCACCGAGGCCACGGCGGCCGCCGAGAAGGCGCTGGCCAGCGCCGAGTCGGCCAACGAGCAGCGCACGCGTACGGCGAAGGAGCAGGTCGCCCGGCTGGTCGAGGAGGCCACCAAGGAGGCCGAGACCACCAAGTCGGACGCCGAACAGGTCGTCGCGGACGCGCGTGCCGAGGCGGAGAAGATCGTCGCGGAGGCCTCCGAGAAGGCCCGCACGATCACCGCCGAGGAGAGCGCCACCCAGCTGTCCAAGGCGGCCAAGACCGCCGAGGACGTCCTCAACCGGGCGCAGGCGGACGCGCAGAACACCACCAAGGCGGCGGCCGAGGAGGCCGAGCGGATCCGCCGTGAGGCCGAGGCCGAGGCCGACCGGCTGCGCGCCGAGGCGCACGACATCGCCGAGCAGCTCAAGGGCTCGGCGAAGGACGACACCAAGGAGTACCGCGCCAAGACGGTCGAGCTCCAGGAGGAGGCGCGCCGGCTGCGCGGCGAGGCCGAGCAGCTGCGGGCCGAGGCGGTCGCCGAGGGCGAGAAGATCCGCGCGGCGGCCCGCAAGGAGGCCGTCCAGCAGATCGAGGAGGCGGCGAAGACCGCCGAGGAACTCCTGGCCAAGGCCAAGCAGGACGCGGACGAGCTGCGCCAGAAGGCCACCACGGACAGCGAGAAGGTCCGTACGGAGGCCATCGAGCGGGCGACCACGCTTCGCCGGCAGGCCGAGGAGACCCTGCAGCGCACCCGGCAGGAGGCCGAGCGGCACCGCGAGGAGGTCGTCGAGCAGGCCGAGGGCATCAAGGCCGACGCCGAGCGCGCCGCCCGCGAGCTGCACGAGGAGACCGAGCGGGCCATAGAGGCCCGCCGCGCCGAGGCCGCCGACGAGCTGACGCGGCTGCACACGGACGCCGAGGAACGCCTCGCCGCCGCCGAGCAGGCGCTGACGGAGGCCCGCGAGGAGGCGTCCCGGATCCGCCGCGAGGCCGCCGAGGAGAGCGACCGGCTGCGCACCGAGGCCGCCGAGCGCATCCGTTCGCTCCAGCAGCAGGCCGAGGCGGAGGCCGAACGGCTGCGCACCGAGGCCGCGTCGGACGCGTCCGCCTCCCGCGCCGAGGCGGAGTCCGTCGCCGTACGTCTGCGGTCGGAGGCGGCGGCGGAGGCCGAGCGGCTGAAGTCGGAGGCGCAGGACACCGCCGACCGGGTCCGGGCCGAGGCGCAGGCCGCCGCCGAGCGGCTGGGCACCGAGGCGTCCGAGACGCTGGCCGCCGCCCAGGAGGAGGCCAACCGGCGCCGCCGCGAGGCCGAGGAGCTGCTGGGCGCCGCGCGCGACGAGGCCGACGAGGAGCGCCGGCGGGCCCGCGAGCAGAGCGAGGACCTGCTGGCCTCCGCGCGCAATCGCGTCGAGGAGGCGCAGACCGAGGCGCTGCGGCTGGTCGAGGAGGCGGACCGGCGGGCGAACGAGATGGTCTCGGCCGCCGAGCAGCACGCCCAGCAGGTGCGGGACTCGGTGTCCGGGCTGCACGAGCAGGCCCAGGAGGAGATCACCGGGCTGCGCAGCGCCGCCGAGCACGCGGCGGACCGCACCCGGCGCGAGGCGCAGGAGGAGGCGGATCGGGTCCGCGCCGACGCGTACGCGGAGCGCGAGCGGGCGACGGAGGACGCCAACCGCATCCGGCGCGAGGCGGCCGTGGAGACGGACGCCGCCAAGTCCCTTGCGGAGCACACCGTTTCGGAGGCGATCGAGGAGGCCGAGCGGCTGCGCTCGGAGACCGCCGAGTACGCCCAGCGGCTGCGTACGGAGGCCTCGGACGCCCTCGCCGAGGCCGACCAGGCCGCGTCCCGCACCCGGGCGGACGCCCGCGAGGACGCCAACCGCATCCGTTCGGACGCGGCGGCGCAGGCCGACGCCCTGATCACGGAGGCGCGCAACGAGGCCGAGCGACTCACCACGGACACCGTCCGCGACACCGACAAGCTGCGCACCGACACGGTCGCCGAGGCCGAGCGGCTGCGGGTGGAGACGACGACCGAGGCCGAGCGGGTGCGGGCCGAGGCGATCGCCAAGGCGGAGAAGCTGATCTCGGACGCCACCGGCGACGCGGAGCGGCTGCGCGCCGAGGCCGCCGCGACGGTCGGCTCCGCCCAGCAGCACGCCGAGCGCGTGCGCAACGAGTCCGAGCGGGTCAGGGCCGAGGCCGAGGCGGAGGCCGAGCGGCTGGTCAACGCGGCGCGCGAGGAGGCCGAGCGGACCCTCGACGAGTCCCGCAGGGACGCCAACAAGCGCCGCCAGGACGTGGCCGAGCAGGTCGACACGCTCATCACGGAGACCACGGCCGAGGCCGACAAGCTGCTCACCGAGGCCCAGCAGCAGGCCCACAAGACCACCGCCGAGGCGGAGGCGCAGGCCGACTCCATGGTCGGCGCGGCCCGTACGGAGGCCGATCGACTGGTCTCCGAGGCGACGGTCGAGGGCAACGCGCGGGTGGAGAAGGCCCGTACGGACGCGGACGAGCTGCTCGTCGGCGCCCGCCGGGACGCCACCCAGATCCGGGAGCGCGCCGAGGAGCTGCGCGACCGGATCACGGGCGAGATCGAGGCGCTGCACGAGCGGGCCCGCCGTGAGTCGGCCGAGACGATGAAGACCACCGGCGACCGCTGCGACGCGCTGATCAAGGCCGCCGAGGAGCAGCTGGCCAAGGCGCAGGCGAAGGCCAAGGAACTGGTCTCGGAGGCCAACTCCGAGGCGGGCAAGGTCCGTATCGCCGCGGTGAAGAAGGCCGAGGGGCTGCTCAAGGAGGCCGAGCAGAAGAAGAACACCCTCGTCCGGGAGGCCGAGGAGCTCAAGGCCGAGGCGATCCGCGAGGCCAGGCGCACGGTCGAGGAAGGAAAGCGCGAGCTGGAGATCCTGGTGCGCCGGCGCGAGGACATCAACGCCGAGATCTCCCGTGTCCAGGACGTCCTGGAGGCGTTGGAGTCTTTTGAGGCCCCGTCGGCGGGCAAGGACGGTGGCGTCAAGGCCGGCGCGGCCGTCGGCGCCCCTCGTTCGGGTAAGCCGTCGGACGGCTAGTCGGACAGCTGATCGACAGGCTCAAAACCGATGCGGTCTGGGGCCTTTGACCTAGTTTTTGGCAAGCCGTCCCAGGGTTAGCCACTCAAAAGGGGTGTCATTCTCCAGATCAAACACGTATCCGCTCGATGACACACCGCTTCGGCCCCTAGGATTCCCCCTATCACCTCACCGGTCTCATTTGACAGGAACCCCATGAGCGACACTTCCCCCTACGGCTTCGAGCTAGTGCGGCGTGGGTACGACCGCGCTCAGGTGGACGAACGGATCTCCAAGCTCGTCTCCGACCGTGACAGCGCTCTCGCCCGCATCACCGCTCTGGAAAAGCGCATCGAGGAGCTCCACCTCGAGACGCAGAACGCCCAGGCGCAGATGAGCGACGCCGAGCCGTCGTACGCCGGCCTCGGCGCGCGTGTCGAGAAGATCCTCCGCCTCGCCGAGGAAGAGGCCAAGGATCTGCGCGAGGAGGCCCGACGCGCGGCCGAGCAGCACCGCGAGCTCGCCGAGTCGGCGGCGCAGCAGGTCCGCAACGACGCGGAATCGTTCGCCGCGGAGCGCAAGGCCAAGGCCGAGGACGAAGGCGTCCGGATCGTCGAGAAGGCCAAGAGCGACGCGACGCAGCTGCGCTCCGAGGCGCAGAAGGACGCGCAGTCGAAGCGTGAGGAGGCCGACGCCCTCTTCGAGGAGACCCGCGCCAAGGCCGCTCAGGCCGCCGCCGACTTCGAGACGAACCTCGCCAAGCGTCGCGAGCAGTCCGAGCGCGACCTGGCGTCCCGTCAGGCCAAGGCGGAGAAGCGTCTCGCCGAGATCGAGCACCGCGCGGAGCAGCTGCGCCTGGAGGCGGAGAAGCTGCGCACGGACGCCGAGCGCCGCGCCCGCCAGACGGTGGAGACGGCCCAGCGCCAGGCCGAGGACATCGTGGCCGACGCCAACGCCAAGGCCGACCGCATCCGTTCGGAATCCGAGCGTGAGCTCGCCGCGCTGACCAACCGCCGCGACTCGATCAACGCCCAGCTGACCAACGTCCGCGAGATGCTGGCGACGCTCACGGGCGCCGCGGTGGCCGCCGCGAGCACGCCGGCCGACGACGAGCCCATCTCCCGTGGGGTTCCGGCTCAGCAGTCCCGGTGAGCACCTGCGCGATCACCGGTAACGCATAGCGCGATCAAGGGCCCGCACCGTCTCCCCCGAAGGTGCGGGCCCTTGGCGTGTCCGGCCGTGCCACTGTCCGCCCGCCCGGGTGGCAGTGGTTCTGACGGCGTCTTAGCGTGGCCGCATGATCGAGCTCTCGGGGCTGACCAAGCGGTACGGCGAGAAGGTGGCGGTCGACAACCTCACCTTCACCGTCAGACCCGGCATCGTGACCGGGTTCCTCGGCCCGAACGGCGCCGGCAAGTCGACGACCATGCGGATGCTGCTCGGACTCGACCGGCCGACGGCGGGCGATGTGCGCATCGACGGCAAGCACTACGACCGCCTCAGGGACCCGCTCAAGTACATCGGCGCCCTGCTCGACGCCAAGGCCGTGCACGGCGGCCGTAGCGCCTACAACCATCTGCTGTGCCTCGCGCAGAGCAACGGCATCCCGAGGAGCAGGGTGGCGGAGGTCCTCGACACCGTCGGGCTCACCGCCGTGGCCAGGAAGAAGGCCAAGGGATTCTCGCTCGGCATGGGACAGCGGCTCGGGATCGCGGCGGCGCTGCTCGGCGACCCGCGCATCCTGATGTTCGACGAGCCGGTGAACGGGCTCGACCCCGAGGGCATCCACTGGATCCGCAATCTGATGAAGTCGCTGGCGGCGCAGGGACGGACCGTGTTGGTGTCGAGTCACCTGATGAGCGAGATGGCACTGACCGCCGACCATCTGGTGGTGATCGGACAGGGCCGGCTGCTCGCCGACACCTCCATGTCCGGCTTCATCGAGCAGAACTCGCGGTCCTACGTCCGTGTCCGCACCCCGCAGCGGGAGCGGCTGCTCGATGTGCTGCACGAGGCCGGGGTGACGGTCGTGGAGTCCGGGAGCGGGGCGCTGGAGGTGGACGGCGGCAAGGCCGAGCACATCGGGGAGCTGGCCGCGCGGCACCAGATCGTGCTGCACGAGCTCAGTCCGCAGCAGGCCTCCCTGGAGGAGGCGTTCATGGGGCTGACGGCGGAGTCGGTCGAGTACCACGCGCACTCCGACCCGCCCGCCGAGCAGCGGGCCCGGTCCTGGGGCGACGACTGGAAGAGGAGCTGAGCATGGCGGCGATCCAGGTCGTACGGTCCGAGTGGACCAAGATCCGGTCGGTGGCCTCGACCCTGTGGACGCTCTCCCTCGCCGTGATCGTCACCATCGCCCTCGGCATGCTGATCTCGGCGCTGTCGGAGCACGAGTTCGGCGACATGAGCAGCAAGGACCGGCTCTCCTTCGACCCGACCTACATCAGCTTCGCCGGGATGAGCCTCGGACAGCTGGCGATGATCGTGTTCGGGGTGCTGGTCGTGTCCAACGAGTACGGCACCGGCATGATCCGCACCTCGCTGGCCGCCGTACCGCAGCGCGGGACCTTCCTGTTCAGCAAGATCGCGGTGGCGACCGGGCTCGCGCTCGTCGTCTCCATGGCGACGAGTTTCGTCGCCTTCTTCCTCGGACAGGCCATGCTGGGCTCGCACCGGGCGGCCCTCGGTGACCCGCATGTGCTGCGCGCGGTCATCGGCGGCGGGATCTACATGACCCTCATCGCCGTGTTCTCGATGGGCGTCGCCTCGATGCTGCGCTCGCCGATGCTCTCCCTCGGCATCCTGATGCCGTTCTTCTTCCTGATCTCCAACATCCTGGGGAACGTCTCCGCGACCAAGAAGATCGGCCGGTTCCTGCCCGACCAGGCCGGCAGCAGGATCATGCAGGTGGTGCCGAGGATCGACGACGACACCCCGTACGGCCCCTGGGGCGGCCTCGGGATCATGCTGCTGTGGGTGGTCGCGGCGCTGCTGGGCGGGTACGCGTTGCTGAAGCGGCGCGACGCGTGAAGGGAGCCGTCCGCGTATGACAGAGGACGTCAAGCGGGGGCCGGCCTTTTACTTGCCCTTGAGCGGAACCGTCAGCCGCTCGATATCCTCCTAACCCTTACGGGGGCGTGTGCCCCGCTGTCCTGAACCTTTCGATGGGTGCGGAGCATGATCGAGGCAGTCGGCCTGACCAAGCGCTACGGCGACAAGACCGCTGTGTACAACCTCTCCTTCCAGGTGCGGCCCGGTGCCGTCACCGGCTTCCTGGGGCCCAACGGCTCCGGGAAGTCGACGACGATGCGGATGATCCTGGGGCTGGACAACCCCACATCGGGGCAGGTGACGATCGCCGGTTACCCCTACGCGAAACTGCCGAACGCGCCGCGCCAGGTGGGCGCGCTGCTCGACGCCAAGGCCGTGCACGGGGGCCGGTCCGCCCGTAACCATCTGCTGTCCCTGGCCCAGCTGTCCGGGATCCCGGCCCGTCGGGTGGACGAGGTGCTCGGCGTGGTGGGTCTCCAGGACGTGGCGAAGAAGCGGTCCAAGGGCTTCTCGCTCGGCATGGGACAGCGGCTCGGGATCGCGGCGGCGCTGCTGGGCGACCCCCAGGTGCTGCTGTTCGACGAGCCGGTCAACGGGCTCGACCCGGAGGGCATCCTCTGGGTCCGCAACCTGATGAAGGCGCTGGCGGCGGAGGGCCGTACGGTCTTCGTCTCCTCCCATCTGATGAGCGAGATGGCGCTGACCGCCGACCACCTCATCGTGATCGGGCGCGGGCAGCTGCTCGCCGACATGAGCATCAAGGACTTCATCTCCGCCAACTCGGCGGACTTCGCGCGGGTACGGACCCCGGACAGCGAACCGCAGCTGCGCGAGAAGCTGACGTCCGCGCTGACCGAGGCGGGCGGCCATGTGCTGCCGGAGCAGGACGGCGCGCTGCGGGTGACGGGGCTTGCGCTCCCCCGCATCAGCGACATCGCGCACGACTCGGACGTACGCCTGTGGGAGCTGTCGCCGCACCAGGCCTCGCTGGAGGAGGCGTACATGCGGATGACGCAGGGCGCGGTCGACTTCCGCTCGACGGCCGACCAGAAGGAGGGGCTGATGCAGCCCCTGCCGCCCGGCGCCCAGCCCCCCATGCCGGTCCCCGGCCAGGGCCAGCCCGGCTGGTACGCCCCGCCGGCCCCGCACCAGGGCGGCCTGCCCTTCACGATGCCCCACCCGTACGGCGCCCCCGGCGGGCCGCCCGCGGGCCCGTACGGCGCTCCGGGCGCGCCCCAGCCCAACCCGTACGCCCAGGCGCCCCAGGCGCCCCAGGCGCCCCAGGGAGCCCCTGAAGCCCCGGCAGGCCCGTCCGCGCCCCCGGCCCCGCCGGCCGCCTCTGCCGCACCCTCCGACCTGACGAAGCCCGAGGACGTCCGATGAGTACCCCGCAGCCCCCGATGCCGCAGGCCGCCGTACCCGACTGGCAGGCGGTGGCGGCCGGTTCGCCGTATCCGAGCTACACCTCGCCGATTCCCGTGGTGCGCACGCATCTCGGGCACGCGATCTCCTCCGAGTGGACGAAGATCCGGTCGGTGCGGTCGACGATGTGGACGCTCGGCGTGTTCGTCGTGCTGGTGGTCGGGATCGGGCTGCTGGTCGCCGCGCTCGTGTCCGCGCAGGCCTCCGAACAGAGCCTGTCCGGTGAGAACCCGCTGTCCTTCGGGGTGTTCGGGCTGCTGCTCGGCAGCATGTGCGTCATCACGCTCGGCGTGCTGACCACGGCCTCGGAGTACGGCACCGGCATGATCCGGACCACGATGACCGCGTGTCCCTCACGCGCGCGCGTGCTCGCGGCGAAGGCGATCGTGTTCTTCGCGGTGGCGTTCACCGTCACGTTCGCGTCCGTACTGCTCGTGGCTCTCGCCGATGTGTCGCTGCTGCAGGGGGCCAAGGCGCCGTCCGGGTCCGAGTGGCTGAAGGGGACCTTCGGGATCTCCCTCTACATCGCGCTGCTCGGCCTGCTCTCGCTGCTCGTCGGCTCGATCATCCGGCACTCCGCCGGCGCCATCACCATCATGATCGCCCTTGTGCTGGCGCCGCTGGTCATGGCTCTGTTCATGTTCTCGCAGTCGCTGGAGTCGGTCCGTGAGGCCCTCTTCGACTACTCGATCCCGAGCCAGCTGAGCGTCTTCTACACCCACTCCCTCAGCAACTCCGGCCCCACCGGCTGGGACCCGCTGTGGATCGCCCTCGGGGTGACCGCCGTGGCGTTCGCGGCCGCGATCTCGCTGCTGCAGAGCCGGGACGTGTAGCCCGTACTCGAAGGGCTCGTACTCGGAGGGCCCGTACTCGGAGGGCCGGCCCTCAGAACTTCGGCGCGTTACGGGACCGCTGCACCCGCGTGGTGCGGCGGTCCTTCGCGTTCCAGCACGCCTTGTGCCAGTGGCGGCGGTCGTCGACGCCCGAGTGCGCCGGCCAGGCCACCACATGCGGGACGCCCGAGGGAATCATCTGGTCACAGCCCGGGCAGCGGTACGTCTTGCCCTGCGCGCTCGCGCCGGCGACATGCCGCACGCTCCACTCCTCGCCCTGCCAGCTCTCGGTGGACTGCCAGCCGCCGTATCGGCCGGGGCGGTCGTCCTCCGCGCTGCGGCCGGACGAGCCCGACGGGTCGGATCCCTTGGGTCGGTTGCGACGCGGGGACACAGGACACCTCACGGGGCTATACAGGAAGCACGGGTCCTGTCCAGCCTACGGGTCCGCGACCGGGGTACGCGTAGGGCATCGGCCCGCTCGGGTCCGGCCGCCGCCGCCCGTTCTGCAGACAATCCGCAAATCTCTTCGCCAGGCCGTGACCTCGTCACGTGTCAGACGGTTATGCCGGGTGGGGGAGCTCCGCGTCGGAGCCAAGGAAGCAGGAAAAAGCAATGCGCGTTGGAAGTTTCGTGTTGGCGGCCCAGTTCCCGGGACAGGGCCAGGGGGAGGCGCTGCACCGCGCGGTCCGCTCCGCCGAGGTCGCCGAGGAGGCCGGCCTCGACTCCGTCTGGCTGGCGGAGCACCACTTCGTGCCGTACGGCACCTGCCCGTCCGCGATCACTCTGGCGGCGTTGCTGCTGGGCCGCACCCGCCGGCTGCGGGTCGGCACCGCGGTGAGCGTGCTGCCCACCGTCCACCCGGTCGCCCTGGGCGAGCAGGCCGCCCTGCTGCACATCACCTCCGGCGGGCGGTTCTCGCTGGGCGTGGGGCGCGGCGGGCCGTGGGTCGACCTGGAGGTGTTCGGCGCGGGTCTCGCGGCCTATGAGGAGGGGTTCCCGGAATCACTCGATCTGCTGGTGCGCTGGCTGCGCGAACCGTCCGTGGGGGCGATAGGGGATCGGTTCAGCTTCCGCGAAGTGCCCGTCGTGCCAAGGCCGTCGGAGTCCCTGTCGGAGACGGACGGCCCGGAGGTCGTGGTCGCGTGCACCTCGCAGAAGAGCGTGCGGCTGGCCGCCGAGCGGGGTCTGCCGATGCTGCTCGGGATGCATGTGGGAGACGAGGAGAAGGCGGAAATGGTCGCCCTGTGGCGGCAGTTGGCGCGCGCGGCCGGTCATGCGCCGGAGCGGGTCCTGGGCGCCGGGCATGTCTCGGCCGGCGTCTGCCAGATCGCGGACCGGCGCACCGACGCGGTGGAGGCGCTGACGAAGGCGATGCCGGGCTGGCTGAAGCTGGGGCTGGAGGCGCATGTCACGGTGGACGGCCGGCTCCGTCAGATGCGCGATCCGCTGGCGTACACCGAACTGCTCTGCGGGCTGCACCCGGTGGGCACCCCGCGGCTGTGCGCCGACCGCCTCGCGGCGACCAGCGAGCGGACCGGCATCTCCCGCTTCGCCCTTCTCGTCGAGGGCTCGGGAGACCTGGCGGCCACCGAGGAGAACGTACGGCGGCTGGGTGCCGAAGTGCTCCCGCATCTCGGCTGAATCTGTCCGAAGGGATCTCGATCCCCGTCCGGCAAGGAGCTTGCCGCTCCGGTACTGATGCACCTCCCGCGTACGGAGCGGCAAGCAAGCGGCTTGCTGGTCAGCAGTCCCTGAACTCCGGGGACTGGTTGAGCAGCTGACTGCGGACCGAGGTGAAGCGCGCCAGCGTCTCGTCGACGGTCGAGTCCAACGGGAACACCGCCACCCGGTGGCAGTTCTGGAAGGCCAGCCGGACACCGAAGTGCCGCTGGAGCGCGCCGCGTATCGCGTCACTCGCGAGCGCACGCAGCAGCTGACCGCGTGCCTGCTCGTCCGGCGGGGGCGTCTGGTTGTCGGCGAACTGTCCACCGTCCACCTTCAGCTGGGCCACCAGGGAGCTGATCATCTCCCATGCGTAGGGCAGGGAGGTCCGGACGCAGTCGACGAATTCTGCTTCGTCGACCTCGCCTCGCTCGGCCTTTTCGAGTAGGGCCGGTGAGACGTCGAGCGACATGGGTTCTCCTCTCGCACCCCCGTGATCGACAGGGGTTGCCGGACAGATGAGGGAGTCCGCGATACCGAACACGCTGTGTACACGCCTCGCGACCTCCCGTTCACTACGGTAGGCAACCGACGGTGACCGCACCAGGAGATTGCGCACATAGGGGCTCCTCTTTAGGCACACAATCGGCCACAACTGAACAGGGGTGGTCAGGGGTTTTACAGACAATAGGGGCGGCCCGCAGGGCCTCTGTTGAGGGTGGTGGTGGGAGATTGGAGGGCGAATCGCGTAGGCCCCTGCCCGTCGAGTAGCGTTGCCGACCATGCGTCTCGTCATTGCCCGATGCTCCGTCGACTACGCGGGCCGGCTCACCGCCCATCTCCCCTCGGCGCCCCGCCTGATCCTGGTGAAGGCGGACGGCAGTGTGTCGATCCACGCGGACGACCGTGCCTACAAGCCGCTGAACTGGATGTCCCCGCCCTGCACCCTGAAGGAGGGCGCGGACGACGAGAAAGGCGTCTGGACCGTCATCAACAAGGCGGGCGAGAAGCTCATCATCACGATGGAGGAGATCCTCCACGACTCCTCGCACGAACTCGGCGTCGATCCCGGTCTGATCAAGGACGGCGTGGAAGCGCACCTCCAGGAACTCCTCGCCGACCGCATCGAGACCCTCGGCGACGGCTACACCCTCATCCGGCGCGAGTACATGACCGCCATCGGCCCCGTCGACATCCTCTGCCGGGACGCGGAGGGGCAGACGGTCGCGGTGGAGATCAAGCGCCGCGGCGAGATCGACGGCGTGGAGCAGCTCACGCGCTATCTGGAGCTGCTGAACCGCGACCCCCATCTCGCCCCGGTCCGCGGCATCTTCGCGGCCCAGGAGATCAAGCCGCAGGCACGCGTCCTGGCGACGGACCGCGGGATCGGCTGCACGGTGCTGGACTACGACGCACTGCGCGGCATCGAGGACGACAAACTGCGCCTGTTCTAGTGCCGTGGCAGGCAACGTTTGCACCTCAAGGAGCGGCGTCCGGTGCGTGCTCTCGGCGTGCCGGCCGGAAGCCCTCGTACTGGACGTACTTGGGTTTTCGGCCGGTGCGGCGAGAGTGCGTGCCGGGCGTCGCGACGGGGCGAACGTTGCCTGTTGCGGCACTAGGCGGCTTCCGGCAGGGTCCGGCGGTTCTACGACAGCGAGGGCCGGGTTCTTTCGAAGAACCCGGCCCCTTTGTGCCGCCTTGCGCCGGCTCGCTCCGCCTTGTGCCGCCGATCAGATCACGTTGCCCGCGCCGCCGCTCTGCGTCGCGCCGGCCGAACTGCTCGTGGCAGCCGGGGCGCTGGTGACCGGGGCGGTGGAGGTGATGGGGGCGCTGGCCGAGTCGGTGGTGCTCGGGCTCGACGAAGGCGGCGTCGAGGAAGCCGATTCGCTGGGCGACGGGTCCGGCGAAGGAGACGCAGGCGATGACGACGGCGGCTTCGTGGGCGTCGTACTCGAAGACGGCTTGGACGTGGGCGACTTCGACGGCGAACTCGTGGTGCCCCCCGACCCCTTCGTCCCGCTCGGGTTGTCCGAAGGCGTGCTGCCGCTGTCCGACGGGGGTGTCGGGTCGTCGGACGTGCCGTAGGTGCCGTCCGGGCCCGGGTCCGTCGGCCTGCTCGTGGCGGTGCCGGTGTCGCCCTTGTCGGTGTTCGGCTTGTCCGCGCCGAGGGAGCCGTCGTCGACGCCCTGGCTGGCCGACGGGTTGACGCCCACCTTGTCGGACGGGGTGTTGGCGTCGTTGTTGGACGTGGCGCCGAGGGTGACCACCGTGCCGAGGACCGCGACCAGGAGCGCGCCCGCGCCGGCCGCCACGAGGTTGCGGCGGGCCAGGCCCCGGATGCCGGCGCGGTGCTGCTTGGGCGCCGAGCCGGAGGCGGCACGGTTGACGACGATCGTCGAGGTCTCGCCGGAGGAGGCGGCCGGGGGTCGGCCGGGCGGGAAGCCCGAGAAGGCCGCGGGTACGCCCCCCGGGGGCGACTGGGACTCCTCGTAGCGTGCGTCGGGGACCTCCTCGCCCGCCATCGCGACCAGGCCCGGCGCCGTGCCGGTACGGTCGGCGACCAGGGCGAGGGCCCGGCGGGCGGAGACCGTGCCGCGCTTGTCGGCCGCCGCGCCGCGCAGGCCCAGCGAGGTCTCCAGTTCGGTGCGGGCCGACTCGTAGTCCCCGCCGCAGAGCGCGAGGATGCCCAGCTCGTGGTGGAAGTAGGCCTGCTCGGACACCTCGCCGGACAGCCGGGCGGCCTCGGCGCCGAAGCGCAGGGCGCGCTCCCAGGCGCTCCAGTGCAGGCCCGCCGCGAAGGCGGGCGCGGCCGTGCGGGCCAGCTGGACGGTGACGGACTCCTCGCCCTCCGCGGGCGCCGTGGTGCCCGGCACCAGGAGGCCGAGGGCGGCCAGCAGGGCGTCGGCCTCCGCGCAGACCCGCTCGGGGGTGACCGAGGGGTGTCCGGCCCACCAGGCGTAGTGCTGGGCGGCCGTCAGGGCCCGGTCGTCGACGTCGTCGTTGTAGCCGGCGGCCTCCAGCTGCTGCAGCACGCCGGCCGCGAGGCGGTAGCGGGAGCCGACCGGGGAGACCAGACCGCAGGAGGCCAGCTCGCCGAGGGCGGCGTCCGCGTGGGTGTCGCCGACGAGGGCCGGGAGATGGGCCTGGTGCGGGACCTCGCCGCCGAGGGCGACGGCGAAGCGCAGGGTGGTGCGGGCCGAGGCGCTCAGCTTGGAGGCGAGCAGCGGGGCGGGCGCCGCGGCCTCGCCGAGCGAGGGCAGCGGTATCTCGTCGCCCTCCTCGGCGCCGAACGGCGTCTCGAAGGGAGCGTCGACCGGCAGGGCGTCGGCGAAGACACCGAACTCGTCGACGGCGCGGGTGCCGACGCGCTGCTGGTCGCGCTGGTGCAGCAGCGCGCCGGCCTGGACGAACCGCAGGGGCAGGCCCTCGGACTCGAACCAGAGGTCGCCGGCCCAGTTGGCCTCCTCCTCGGTGAGGGCCCGGCCCGCGACGCGCTCGATGATGTCGACGCCGCCCGCGCGCTCGAGGCCGCCGAGGAAGACCTCCTCCAGGACGGAGTCGGGCGAGGGCGAGGGCACGTCGGGCGTGGCGCCGATCAGGAAGGCGCACTCGGGGGTCGCGTCGAGCAGGTCGTCGAGGACGGCGCCGCCGAACTCGACGTCGTCCAGGACGACGACCGCGCCGATGTCACGGACGTACCCGCGCAGTTCCTCCCGTTCGGGGTGGTGCAGGGGCGCGTCGAAGACGGCGTAGAAGAGGTCGTAGAGGAGCTCGTCGGCCGTGCGGTGGAAGCCGCTGAGGCGGACCACGCCGTCGGGGGCGAGATCGGAGCAGTCCTCGGCGACCAGGTCGAGGAGCGCGGTACGGCCGGAGCCGGCGGGGCCGGTGAGGCGTACGGAACGGCCGCGGGCGAGCAGGCGGACCAGTCGCTCGCGCTCGTCCTGGCGTTCGAGCAGCGGCAGGACCGGCAGGGCGGGGCCCGGCGGTACGGGCGGCTTGGCCGCTCGGTCCACCTCGGCCCGCTCGGCCGGCGTGAGCTTCTCGGGCCGGCCCGGTCGTTCGGCGGGCGGGCAGACCTCTATCTCGCTGCCGTCGACGGGGTTGACGGTGAGCAGATGGTCGCCCGTGACGAGCTGGACCGTGCGGGCCAGCGCGGGCGTGTGCTGTCCGAAGTCGGGTGTGAGGGGGTCCCTGGGCGGGCGCTGGCGCGGCGCGCTGTCGTCGCCGTCATGGCCGTACTCCTCGGGTCCCCGGTTGTTCGGGTCCATAGGTTCAAGCCCCCCAAAAGCGCTCGTGTGCCGATACAGCCCCTCCCGGCCTTGCCGCACACCACGCTGTCGCTTCTGGTCCGGTGCCCGCACGGGGTGGTTCTCGGGGTGGCGGGCAGCCGAACCCTAAACCTTCGCACAGTATCTACGACAGCCCGGGGTACCGCGCCGTCCGAGACGTCACAGTCTCATGAGGATTGCGCCCGGCCCGTGTCCCCCGGCCGCGCCGCGGTCACACCCTGGGCAGTGACTCCACCCCGATGCCCCCCTCGATCGCCAGGATCCGGTGCAGCCGGGTGGCCACCAGCAGGCGCTGCATCTGCGGCGGTACGTCGCGCAGCACCAGCCGCCGGCCGCAGCGGCCGGCCCGCCGGTGGACCCCCATGATCACGCCGAGTCCGGTGGCGTCCCAGGAGTCCAGTTCGGACAGGTCGAGCACGAGGTCGCCGACTCCGTCGTCGACGGCCGTGTGCAGGACCGTACGGGCGTCCGCCGCGCTGCGGACGTCGAGGCGGCCCCCGACGACCAGCTCGACGTGGTCGCCCCTGATGAACATATGCGCTCCCCGTGAGTGCGTTGCGTACTCCGTGACGGTGGCTGTGCATCGTCTGACTGCTTCAGCGGCGGACAGGTTGCCGTCTGTAAGCGAACCGATACCGAATTCACCCTAGGGGGCGATGCCCCGCACGGATGCTCAGTACGTGTAGAAGCCCTGCCCGCTCTTGCGCCCGATGTCACCGGCGTCAACCATCCGGCGCATCAGCTCCGGCGGGGCGAACTTCTCGTCCTGCGACTCGGTGTAGATGTTGCTGGTGGCGTGCAGCAGGATGTCGACGCCCGTCAGGTCCGCCGTGGCGAGCGGTCCCATCGCGTGACCGAAGCCCAGCTTGCAGGCGAGGTCGATGTCCTCGGCGGTCGCGACACCGGACTCGTAGAGCTTGGTGGCCTCGACGACGAGGGCGGAGATCAGACGGGTCGTCACGAACCCGGCGACGTCCCGGTTCACGACGATGCAGGTCTTGCCGACGGACTCGGCGAACTCCCTCGCGGTGGCGAGGGTTTCGTCGCTCGTCTTGTACCCGCGGACCAGCTCGACGAGCTGCATCATCGGGACCGGCGAGAAGAAGTGGACGCCGACGACCCGCTCGGGGTGCTCGGTGGCCGCCGCGATCTTGGTGATCGGGATCGCGGAGGTGTTGGAGGCGAGCACGGTGTCCGGGCGCACGATCTTGTCGAGCGCGCGGAAGATCTCGTGCTTCACCTCCAGCTTCTCGAAGACGGCCTCGACGACGATGTCCGCGTCCGCGGCGGCGTCCAGGTCGGTGGTCGCGGTGATGCGGCCGAGGGCGGCGTCGGCGTCGTGCGCCTCCAGCCGGCCCTTGCTCACGAACTTGTCGTACGAGGCCTTGATGCCGTCGGTGCCACGCTTCAGGGCCTCGTCGGTGACGTCCCTCAGGACGACGTCCCAGCCCGCCTGAGCGGAGACCTGGGCGATCCCGGAACCCATCAAGCCGGCGCCGATGACGGCAAGCTTCCGTGCCACGTCTGTGACTCCCCTTTGAAACGCCTTACACGCTGTTTATCCATGCCTCTTCGGCGGACCTTAGCGCTCGTGGGGGGCCGTGTGACCGGTAAGTAATGCGCGTCACGTCTCATCTGACGGACATCACACCGGGGCGGGTCACAGAGCCCCTCGGACGGCGTAGTTGGGCTCCTTCGCGCCCCGCCGTGACAGTGGGCACACGTGTGTTCCGTACGGCCGGGGCGTAACTACGCTGGTCGTATGGTCAATCTGACGCGCATCTACACCAGGACCGGCGACCAGGGCACGACCGCCCTCGGCGACATGAGCCGGGTCGCCAAAACCGATCTGCGGATCTCCGCGTACGCGGACGCCAACGAGGCGAACGCGGTGATCGGGACGGCGATCGCGCTGGGCGGGCTGGACGAGGAGGTCGTCGCGGTCCTCACCCGGGTGCAGAACGACCTGTTCGACGTGGGCGCCGACCTGTCGACGCCGGTCGTGGAGAACCCGGAGTTCCCTCCCCTGCGTGTCGAACAGTTCTACATCGACAAGCTGGAGGCGGACTGCGACCGCTTCAACGAGCGGCTGGAGAAGCTGCGGTCCTTCATCCTCCCGGGCGGCACCCCGGGCGCGGCCCTGCTGCACCAGGCCTGCACGGTCGTACGCCGGGCCGAGCGGTCGACCTGGGCGGCGCTGGAGGTGCACGGCGAGGTGATGAACCCCCTCACCGCGACCTACCTCAACCGTCTCTCGGACCTCCTGTTCATCCTGGCCCGAACGGCGAACAAGCAGGTCGGCGATGTCCTGTGGGTGCCCGGCGGGGAGCGCTGAGGCGTCGTGCCCCGGTCCGCGTCCTTGTCCGCCTGCGCCGGCGCGGACTCGGCCGCGGCCACCTCCTGCTGCATCCGCGCGTAGCCGCAGGGGGTCGCGGCAGGCTTCTCCGCCGTGCCGCCGTGGGGTGCGCAGCCCACGGTCAGCCCCGCGACGAGGGCGACCGCGGTGGCCGCGAGGCCCGTGCGCATCAGCTCGCGCCCTGGTTGTGGTCCTCGCACCAGATCCGGACGCCGGCCAGGTCCTTCTGCCGCCGCTGAAGGGTCGGCACCAGGGGCTTGCGGAAGGTCAGCCGGTCCTGGAGATAGGTGGCGATCTCGTCGTGGCCGGCCGACCTGGCGTTGTCCAGGCGCTGCCGCAATCGGGCGATCGAGCCGCCCTCGCCCGCGCCGGCGTCGAGACGCTTCAGCGCGCGCTCGATACGGTGCTCGATCTTCGGCACCCGCTTGCACAGCGCCCGCGCGCCGTCACCGGCGGGCGTGCCGGCGGGCGCGGGCGTCCGGCTTCATGGCGGCGGCGCGGGTGCGCAGATGCTGGTCCTCGGCGCTGTGCAGATCGCGTTCGACCAGCCGCAGGAGCAGCCAGCCGGAGGCCAGGACGAGGAACGGGACGGTGACGCCGACGGCGAGCCCGACACGGGTGGAGAGTCTCACGGCTCTTGCCTCAGTACGGATCTCACAGCTCTTGCCTCAGCACGACCTCCAGGAGTTCGAACTCGCGCCGGGTCAGCTCCAGCGGCCGCCCGTCCCGCTCGGCGGTACGGGCCCCCGGGTCGATGACCAGCCCCGCGACCCGCAGCGGCTCCCCGAGGACGACCGCACCCGGAAGCCGCCCAGTCCGAGCCCGCGCTCCAGCGAGCGCCGGATCGCCGCGTCTCGCCGTCCGGTCAGGGTACGGCCCTCAGCCGTATACAAGCGTGGTCCAGACCTATTGACCGGTGGTCCAGACCTTTCTATTCTCGCGGCACCGTGGGTGTGAAGGCTCAGTCACGCCCCCAACTCCCCCTAAGGAGGCGCGACATGCGCTTCAGACACAGAGCCGCGGCAGGATTCGCGACCCTGTTGCTCCCGCTGGCCGGACTGGTGGGCCTCGCGAGCCCGGCCCAGGCCGCGGCCAACGCGACCGCCGCCTATGCCAAGACCCAGGACTGGGGCACCGGCTTCGAGGGCAAGTGGACGGTCACCAACACCGGTAGCGCCTCGATCAGTTCATGGACCGTCGAGTGGGACTTCCCCTCGGGCACGGCCGTCACCTCGGCCTGGGACGCGGACGTCACCTCCTCCGGCACCCACTGGACCGCCAAGAACAAGTCCTACAACGGCACCCTCGCCCCCGGCGCCTCCGTCTCCTTCGGCTTCAACGGCACCGGCTCGGGATCGCCGAGCAACTGCAGCCTGAACGGCGACAGTTGTGACGGTACGACGGTCCCCGGCGACGCGGCGCCCTCCGCGCCGGGCACCCCGACCGCCTCCAACATCACCGACACCTCGGTGAAGTTGAGCTGGTCCGCCGCCACCGATGACAAGGGCGTCAAGAACTACGACGTCCTGCGTGACGGCAAGGTCGTCTCGACCGTGACCACGACGAGCTACTCGGACAGCGGTCTGACCGCCGGCACCGACTACTCGTACACCGTCCGGGCCCGCGACACCGCCGACCAGACCGGACCGGTCAGCGGCGCGGTCGCCGTGCACACGACCGGAGGCACCAACCCGCCCCCGACCACCGGCGGCAAGGTCAAGCTCGGCTACTTCACCGAGTGGGGCATCTACGGCCGCAACTACAACGTCAAGAACCTGGTGACATCGGGTTCGGCGGCCAAGATCACACATATCAACTACGCCTTCGGCAACGTCACCAACGGCCAGTGCGCGATCGGCGACTCCTACGCCGACTACGACAAGGCCTTCACCGCCGACCAGTCGGTGAGCGGCGTCGCGGACACCTGGGACCAGCCGCTGCGCGGCAACTTCAACCAACTCCGTGAGCTCAAGGCCAAGTACCCGAACATCAAGATCCTGTGGTCGTTCGGCGGCTGGACCTGGTCCGGCGGTTTCGCCCAGGCCGCGGCCAACCCGACCGCCTTCGCCAACTCCTGCTACAACCTGGTGAAGGACTCCCGCTGGGCCGATGTCTTCGACGGTATCGACATCGACTGGGAGTACCCGAACGCCTGCGGTCTGTCCTGCGACACCAGCGGAGCCGCCGCCTACAAGAACCTGATGGCGGCCCTGCGCGCCAAGTTCGGCTCCAGCGCCCTGGTCACGGCCGCGGTCACCGCCGACGGCTCCTCCGGCGGCAAGATCGAGGCCGCCGACTACGCGGGCGCCGCGCAGTACGTCGACTGGTACAACGTGATGTCGTACGACTTCTTCGGCGCCTGGGACTCGACCGGCCCGACCGCCCCGCACTCCCCGCTCACCTCGTACTCCGGCATCCCGAAGGCGGGCTTCACGACCGCCGACGCGATGGCCAAGTACAGGGCGATCGGCGTCCCCGCGAGCAAACTGCTCATCGGCATCGGCTTCTACGGCCGCGGCTGGACCGGTGTGACGCAGGACGCCCCGGGCGGCACCGCCACGGGCCCGGCCGCGGGGACCTACGAACAGGGCATCGAGGACTACAAGGTGCTCAAGACGTCCTGCCCGGTGACCGGCACCGTCGCCGGCACGGCCTACGCGCACTGCGGCAGCAACTGGTGGTCGTACGACACCCCGTCGACCATCGCCGGAAAGATGAGCTGGGCCAAGTCCCAGGGCCTGGGCGGCGCGTTCTTCTGGGAGTTCAGCGGCGACACCAGCAACGGCGAACTCGTGAGCGCCATCAACAGCGGACTGTCGTAAGCGAGTTACCCGTAAGACCTAGGCGACATTGACGCGCTGACCGGGCGGGGCTGCCTCCAGCCACGCGAGGAAACCGGTCAGCGCGTCATCGCTCATGGCCAGTTCGAGGCGGGTGCCGCGGTGCAGGCAGGTGAGGATCACGGCGTCGGAGAGGAGGGCCAGTTCCTCCTCGCCCTCGGGGAGGCGGCGGCCGGCGACCTCGATCGCGGCGCGCTCCAGGACACGGCGGGGGCGGTAGGCGTAGGAGAAGACGCGGTACCACTCGATGCGGTCGCCGTTGTAGCGGGCGACACCGTAGCTCCAGCCCTTGCCGGAGGTGTCCGGTTTCTCGGGGACGTCCCAGCGCAGGGAACAGTCGAAGGTGCCCCCGGAGCGCTGGATGAGTCTGCGGCGCAGCCCGAAGACGAAAAGCCCCAGTACCACCAGGGCCACGACGATTCCGCACACAGTCAGAGCGAGGACCATCGACACCGACCTCCTCGTCTCCTAGGTACCGAAAATAGGTAACGGAACGGAAAAAACATCCATATCTGCCTCAGCCGCGGTCGGCTCCGGATCGCTCCGGTGCCCGAAGTAGTACGCGCCCGTGTCCAGCGCCGCCGCGTAGTCACCCTGCTCCAGCAACGGCAGCGCCCGTCCCTCGGCGAGCAGGTC
>NZ_JBEXCS010000123.1:0-24022 GCF_040605395.1 Streptomyces sp. NPDC005648
CCGCAACCTGCTGAAGAACGGGCGCCTGGCGCGCGCCATCTCGGATGCGGCCTGGACGGACCTGCGCATGATGCTGGAGTACAAGTGCGCCTGGTTACGGGCGCGACCTCGTCGTGATCGACCGCTTCTTCCCCAGCTCCAAGCTGTGCGGAAGCTGCGGCACGGTCGCGGCGAAGCTGCCGCTGAACGTCCGCGCGTGGACATGCGAGCACTGCGGCGTGGTGCACGACCGGGACGTGAACGCGGCACGCAACATCCTGGCCGCCGGGCTGGCGGCTGCAGCCTGTGGAGACGGTGTAAGACCTCAACGGGAGTCCTCCCGGACGGGGCAGTCGTCGGTGAAGCAGGAAACCCAGCGGGCGACCGCTGGAATCCCCCGCCTTTAGGCGGGGGAAGAAGTCAACTGTCTGCACCTGCTGCGTCGGCCCCCGGGTGGCAGCGCCGCGCCCGCGTGACGGGAGTGTGGCTGCGGCGCCTGGGGACTACTGCGCGCCGGTTCCCTGATCGACGAAAAGCCCGGCCCTGGTGGCCACGAGCGTGCCGTTGGCCGCGGGATCCTGTGGCGCAGCAATGACCTTCTCACTGTTGCACAGCAGCTGGACTCTTCCCCGCCCGCGGGGTGACCGTCCCCGTGGCGCTCAGCGAAGCCTCGTTGTAGCCCCTACCTCGAGGCGTGGCCATGTTGGGGCCGCCGGTGACCCTGCAATTCCCCTTGTCGGCGTAGGTACCAGGGCTTCACCACGTTGTCAGCCCAACTGCCGGATCCATCAGCCAGGTTGGAAAGGGCTCAGTCGCGTCTCCCGACGCGGAAAGCACCCCGCGACGCGGCCAAGATCACGATGCCGGTGGCCGTTCCGCTGCCCGCAGGCACCCCACCCACCACGCTGACGAGCAACGACGCGCTACCCCTCACGAACTACAGCTGCCGTGTTTGTGCTGCGCCTCGGCTGCGATTGACGCAAGGACCACCGCGCCTACGTGCGGCTCGCCGAGATCAGTCAGGTGATGATATCGGGTGGGTCCTATCAAAGCTTTAGGGCCAATCTCCATCACTCCTTCCGGTTGGCGCGGATCGGTTATCACGCGGTAGTCGAGCGGATCGTGAAATAGAAGGGCGCGTCCGGTATGGGTGTTCCACAGGACATCGTGGACGCCTTCCACGAGGCCCGCTTCGTTGGAAACAACGCGGCGCACGACGCTCTCGCTTATTCACCCGAAGAGATTGCAGTCCCAGCCTACGTCCAGCCCGCACAGCGGGCGGAGTTGTCCCCTGGCCGCCGGCCGCACGGCCCCTGACCACCAGCCGTACGACACACCCGCCGCCGGAGTCACGGACCGTGTGCTCAAGCCACCGCACCCCGGTACGGCCCTGCTGTTGCAGTGCTCGGGTACGGCATCCGAGGCTCATCCGCACCTGGTCCCGAACAACCCTCCCCGCCGGCGTCGGTATAAGTAGGTGAACAATGCTCACACTCCAAAGGTGTGGAGAGTTTCACACCAGGAGCGAATGAAAATCCGCAGCCCACAGGGTGAAATCCGCCGAGTTCGCATTCTCTCCATAAAAGTGGAGACGCTCGTGGCAATTCTGTCGCCGTGAGTCACGCTCTCGACACGTCAGCGCCATATGGGTTTAACTCGACACCGGAGGCGCCCGCCCCTTAAGGTCGGCCCTGTAAATCAGTTGATTTAACTTACTGGGCGGTCAACTCGCGCGCCCCGGCCACATCGGCGTGGAATCCATCACCCCTTGGGCCGCCTCATTTTTGGAAAAAGAATGACGATTGATTTCAGTGGTTTCTCCGATTTCACCCCGGAAGCCCAGCGCACCGCGCTGCTGGACCTGCTGAAAACGCGGGTGTCCGCGGTCACCGGGGGTGGGCAGGTCGACGTTCGGGCACCATGGCGGCGTCTGGGCGTCTACCGGGAGGTCGCGCAGCGGCTGAGGGACCTGCTGACGGAGGCGACCGGGCTGCGGCTGCCGGCCACCGTACTGTTCGACTACCCGACGCCCGAGGCGCTCGCGGAGCATCTACGCGACGAGCTCGCCGGAGGCAGGCAGCGGGTGTTGGAGGCCGACGTGCGGCCGGCCGACCCGGGGTCGGCGGACGACCCCGTGGTCATAGTCGGCCTCGCTTGCCGGTTGCCCGGTGGCGTCGACTCCCCGGAAGCACTGTGGCGGCTGGTCGAGGAGGGCCGGGACGTCATCGGCGGTCTGCCCACGGACCGGGGATGGGACCTGGACGCCCTGTACGACCCCGACCCCGGGCAACCCGGTACCGCGTACACCCGCCAGGGCGGATACCTGGACGACGTGGGCGCGTTCGACGCCGCCTTCTTCGGGATCGGCCCGCGTGAGGCGACCGCGCTGGACCCGCAGCAGCGGCTGATGCTGGAGATCTCCTGGGAGGCGATGGAACGCTCCGGCATCGACCCGCACGGCCTGCGCGGCAGCCGAACGGGTGTGTTCACCGGGGTCTCCCTCCAGGACTACGGCCCCGCCTGGCACGAGGCACCGGAGGAGGCTCAGGGCCAGATGCTCACCGGCAACGCGCTGGGGGTCGTCTCCGGCCGCGTCGCCTACACCTTCGGATTCGAGGGACCGGCCCTGACCGTCGACACCCAGTGCTCGTCCTCGCTGGTGGCCCTGCACGTGGCGGCGCAGTCGCTGCGCACCGGGGAGTGCGACCTGGCGCTCGCCGGCGGTGTCACCGTCATGTCGACACCGGGCATGCTGCTGGAGTTCAGCCGCAAACGCGGACTGGCACCCGACGGCCGCTGCAAGGCGTTCTCGGCGGACGCCGACGGGACCGGCTGGGCCGAGGGCGCGGCCGTGATGCTGCTGGAGCGGCTGTCGGCGGCACGGCGGGCCGGCCACCGGGTACTGGCGGTGCTGCGGGCCACCGGCACCAACCAGGACGGCGCCAGCAACGGACTGACCGCGCCCAACGGGCCCGCCCAGCAGCGGCTGATCCGGCAGACCCTGGCCGGCGCCGGTCTGCGGGCCGCGGACGTGGACGCCGTGGAGGCGCACGGGACCGGCACCCCGCTCGGCGATCCGATCGAGGCGACCGCGCTGATCGCCACGTACGGCCAGGACCGCCCCGCCGAGCAGCCCTTCCACCTGGGCTCGCTCAAGTCCAACATCGGGCACGCCCAGGCGGCCGCGGGAGCGGCCGGTGTGATCAAGATGGTCATGGCCCTGCACCGAGGAGTGCTGCCGCGCACCCTGCACCTGGGTCGGCCCTCGCCGCATGTCGACTGGTCCGCGGGTGCCGTGCGGCTGCTGCGCGAGCCGGTGCCGTGGCCGCGCACCGGCCGGCCGCGCCGCGCCGCAGTGTCCGCCTTCGGCGTGAGCGGCACCAACGCGCACGTCATCATCGAGGAGCCGCCCGGCCCGGAGCCCGCGGCCACGATGTCCGCGCTGCCCGTTGTCCTGTCGGCCCGCACCGAGACGGCCCTACGCGAGCAGGCCGGACGGCTCGCCTCGGAGCTGTCGCGACGGCCCGAACTGAGCCTGCGCGACGTCGCGTTCACCCTCGGCGCCCGAACCCGCTTCGAGCACCGCGCCGTCGCCCTCGCGAACGACCGCGACGAACTCGCCGCTTCCTGGGAGGCGTTGAGCGAGGGGCGGACCGCTCCCGGCCTGGTGCACGGAGTCCTGGCGCCGGAGGTCGCGGACGGGCGGCTCGCCGTGCTCTTCACCGGCCAGGGCGGCCAACGGCACGGCATGGGGAAGGAGTTGTACACCAGGTACCCGGTCTTCGCCCAGGCGCTGGACGAGGTGTGCGCCCGCATGGACGCCCATCTGCGGCAACCGCTCAAGCAGGTGATGTTCGCCCCGGAAGGTTCGCCCGACGCGGCGCTGCTGAACGAGACCGCCTACACACAGCCCGCGCTGTTCGCGTACGAGAGCGCCCTGTTCCGTCTCGTCGAGTCCTGGGGCGTGGTACCGCACGTGCTGATCGGGCACTCGGTGGGCGAACTGACGGCCGCGCACCTGGCGGGGGTGTGGTCGCTCGACGATGCCTGCGCGCTGGTCGTGGCGCGCGGACGGCTGATGCAGTCCTGCCGGGCGGGAGGAGCGATGGCGGCGGTGCAGGCCGCCGAGCCGGAGGTGCTGGCGTCACTGGAGGCGTACGGGGACCGGGTGGTCGTCGCCACCGTCAACGGACCGACGGCGACCGTCGTGGCCGGAGACGCGGACGCCGTCGACGAGGTCGTCGCCTCGTGGCGCGAACAGGGCCGCAGGACCAAGAAGCTGACGGTCAGCCACGCCTTCCACTCGCCGCACATGGACGACATGCTCGACGCCTTCCACGACATCCTCGCCCGGATCGAGCCGCGGCCCGCCCGGCTGCCCGTGGTCTCCAACCTCACCGGGCTCCTGGCCACGCCCGAGCAGCTCGCCTCGCCCGGCTACTGGGTACGGCACGTCCGCGAGGCCGTGCGCTTCGCCGACGGCATACGCTGCCTGCACGAGCAGGGAGTGACCGCCTACCTCGAACTCGGCCCCGACGCGGTCCTGTCCGCCCTGGGACCGGGCTGCCTGCCCGAACCCTCCGGCCGGGCCGCCCCCGTCTTCGTCGCCGCGACCCGCGCCGGGCGCCCCGCGGAGGCCACCTTGCTGACAGGCCTTGCAGAACTGCACGTCCGTGGCGTGGACATCGACTTCCGCGCACTCCACGACGGGGGCCGGCAGGTCGAGCTGCCCACCTACCCCTTCCAGCGCAAGCACCACTGGCTGGAGCCCGTCGCCCGTGAGCACAGGCCCGCACCGGCCGCGTCGGACCCCGCCGACTGGCGCTACCAAGTCGAATGGCGCCCGGTGACACCCCCACCCACCGCTGAACCACCGTCGTTGTCCGGCACCTGGCTGCTGCTCGTTCCGCCGACAGGCGTCGACGAGACCCTCCTCACCCGCATCGCCTGGGTGATCGAACGGCTCGGCGGTCGCGCCGTACCGGCCCGGTTCGACACGCAGGACACCGACCGCCGGCTGATGGCGGAACTGGTGGACAAGTGGGCGGCGGACACGGGCGGCGAGGTCGGCGGAGTGCTCTCGCTGCTCGGCCTGGACAGTACGGCCGACGCCGTCCACCCCGCGATCACCAGCGGCCTCGCCCTGACCTGTGTGCTTGCCCAGGGGCTGGCCGATCTGGGGCTGGAGGTCCCGCTGTGGTGCGCCACCCGTGGCGCGGTGGCCGTGGCCGAAGGCGAGCACGTCACCGACCCGGGACAGCGCCTGGTGTGGGGGCTGGGCCGCACCCTGGCGCTGGAACGGCCGCGCGGCTGGGGCGGACTGATCGACCTGCCCGCCGAGCTGGACGACGACGGCCTGCTCTGGCTCGGCGCCGCCTTGTCCGGAACGGACGGCGAGGACCAACTGGCCGTGCGCCGGACCGGATTGTTCGCCCGCCGGCTGGTCAGCGCCACCGGCGGACCGGAGAGCGACCGGCGCCCGCGCGGCACCGTCCTGGTCACCGGCGGCACGGGCGCGCTCGGCGCGCAGGCCGCTCGCTGGCTGGCCGCTCATGGTGCCCAGCGCCTGGTGCTGACCAGCCGCCGTGGCCCGCAGGCACCGGGAGCGGACCAGCTGGCGGCCGAACTGGAAGGCCTCGGGGCCCAGGTCTCGATCGAGGCGTGCGACATGGCCGAGCGCGAACAGGTCGGCCGGCTCCTCGCGTCGATACCCCCGGGCGAGCTGACCACGGTGGTGCACGCGGCCGGGGTGGGTGGCCCGCTCGCGCCGCTGACGGACCTCGACCTGGCCGAGTTCGCCGATGTCGTGGCGGCCAAGATGGCAGGAGCCGCGCACCTGGACGAGTTCCTCGGCGACACCCCGCTGGACGCGTTCGTCCTGTTCTCGTCCATATCCGCCACCTGGGGCAGCCTCGGTCAGACCGCCTACAGCGCGGGCAACGCGTTCCTGGACGCCCTGGCCGAACACCGCAGGGCCAGGGGACTGGCCGCCACCTCGGTGGCCTGGGGACCGTGGGCTGAGGCCGGCATGGGAGCCGAACCCGGCCTGCGGGCCTTCCTCGCCCGGCGCGGGCTGCCGCCGATGGCGCCCGCCGAAGCCGTCGGGGAACTCTGGCGGGCCGTCCGCGCGGGCCAGACCACGCTGACGGTCGCGGACATCGACTGGGACCGCTTCCTGCCCCCGTTCACGGCCACGCGGACCAACCGGTTCTTCGACGAGATACGACGCCCGGCGCGAGTGTCGCCGTCCACGCCGCAGCAGGCGGACCACCCCTCCGCCCCGCTCCTCACCGACTCGCTCCTGACGGTCCGCAGCGAGGCCGCCGCGGTACTCGGGCACACCTCGCCCGACGAGATCGACCCGGCCCGCCGGTTCCTGGAGCTCGGCTTCGACTCACTCGCCTCCGTGGAACTGCGCCGCCGCCTGGTCGCCGCGACCGGGCTGACCCTGGCCACGCCCGTGGTCTTCGACCATCCGACCCCCACCGAACTCGCCCGTCACCTGGACGAGTTGGCAGCGGCCCGGCAGTCCGCCGACGCGGCCTCCGGCCCTGGTACGCAGGGCTTCGGGGTGCGCGACCTCTACCGGCGAGCCTGCGAGATGGGCAAGTTCACCGAAGGGATACGCCTCCTGCAGGCGGCGGCGAAACTACGGCCGCTCTTCGGCGACCCCGCGCGGTTCGGCCGCGCACAGGAGCTCGTCCGGCTGGCCACCGGTCCCCGGCATCCCGCCCTGGTGTGCCTGCCGTCCATGGTGGCGCCCTCCGGGCCGCACAACTTCGCCCGCCTCGCCCTGCATCTGCACGGCCGGCACGACGTGTACGCGCTGCCGCTGCCGGGCTTCGGCGACGACGAGCCGCTCCCGGCGACGAGCGACCTGGTCATCGACATGCATGCCGAGGCCGTGGCCCGTGAGTTCGGGGACACACCTTTCGCCCTCGCCGGCTACTCCTCCGGCGGCTGGCTGGCCCACGCCGTCGCGGCCCGGCTGGAGGCGCACGGTCTCGCGCCCCGCGGCATCGTGCTGCTCGACACCTGGTTCCCCAAGGACGACATCCCCCAGGACCAGATCCAGGAACAGTTGCAGGGCATCGCCGTCAACGACCACGCCTACGCCCTGATGACGGAGGCTCAGGTCACCGCTCAGGGAGCGTACTTGGAGTTGTTCGACGGCTGGGAGCCACGTCCCGTCGAGGCGCCGGTCGTCCTCGTACGGGCTGCCGAGCGCATGCCGCAGCGCGAGGGCTCGGCGGCGGAGGCACCGCGCGGCTGGAGCACCGAGTGGGACTTCGAGCACGAGACCCTCGACGCCGCGGGCAACCACCAGACGATGATGAACGAGCACGCGGCATCCACGGCCGCGGCCGTCAGCGACTGGCTGCTGCAACGGTGACCACGCGGCTGCCGCCGCAGGCACGGGCGGGGAGCGCGATCGTCCCCGGACCTCATGGTCGGCCCCGTGCCCCGGCCGGCCCGATGCACCCGTGCCGGCACGAGGTGCCGGCACAGGGCGTGACCCGCTTCGCCGTAGCGGTCCCCGCTCGCGTCCTCCGCCACCTCGTAGCCCACCCCACCCCGTCAGGAAGCGCGTTGAACGAATCGACCTCGGTCGCAGCCGCCGAGTACCAGGAACTGCCCGCCGTCCCGGCCCGCTTCGGTCTGGTCTTCGCCGCCCTGATGGCCGCGATGCTGCTGGCCTCCCTCGACCAGATGATCGTCAGCACCGCACTGCCGACCATCGTCGGCGAACTGCGCGGTGTGAAACACATGGGATGGGTCACCACCGCGTACATCCTCGCGGCCACCGTCGCCATGCCCGTCTACGGCCGCATCGGCGACCTGGTCGGCCGCAAGGAGCTCTTCCTCGGCGGCATCAGCGCCTTCCTCCTCGGATCCGTGATCGCGGGGGCGGCGCGGGACATGAACGTGCTGATCGTCGGGCGGGGCATACAAGGGCTGGGCGGAGGCGGGCTGATGATCACCTCGCAGGCGATCGTCGCCGACCTCGTACCGCCGCGTCAGCGGGCTCGGTACCTGGCTCCGATGGGCGCCGTCTTCGGCCTGTCCTGCGTGGCCGGGCCCCTGCTCGGCGGCTGGTTCACCGACGGCGCCGGCTGGCGCTGGGCCTTCTGGATCAACCTGCCCGTGGGTGCCGTGGCACTCGCCGTCAGCGCCGTCGCGCTGCGCCTGCCGCGCCGGGGAGCCCGGGTCGCCTTCGACCACCGCGGTTTCGTGCTCATGGCCACCGCGGTGACCTGCACCGTGCTGGTGGCCGAATGGGGCGGCACGGACTATTCCTGGTCCGACCCGCACATCCTGCTGACGGCCTCCGGCGGCCTGCTGGCCTGGGTACTGTTCTTCCGGTCCCAGCGCCGCGTAGAGGGCTCCCGGCGCCGTACGCCGCAACCGCTCGTCCCCCTGTGGCTGTTCCGCAGCCGGATCTTCGACATCGCCACTCTGATCGGCCTTCTCGTGGTCGGGATCGGCATGTTCGCGATCGTCGGATACCTGCCGACATACCTCCAGATGGTCTACGGCGTCAGCGCCACCGAGTCCGGGTTGTTGCTGCTCCCGATGGTCTTCGGCATGTTCGCCACCGCAGGACCGTCCGCGCGGGCGATGAGCACGACCGGACGCTACAAGATCTTCCCGATCGTCGGCACGGTTCTCGTCGGCGTCGCCGCGTCGTCGATGTCCACCATGGACACCACGACCTCGCTCGTCCTGGTCTGCCTCTACGTTCTTGTGCTGGGCGCGGGTCTCGGCCTGGTGATGCAGCCCGTGGTGCTGGCCGTGCAGAACGACTTTCCCGTGTCCGAGGTGGGCACCGCGACCTCGGCGAACAACTTCTTCCGCGAGATCGGCGCCACACTGGGCACCGCGGCCGTCGGCGCGGTGTTCACCCACCGCCTCACCGACCGGCTGGGCGCGCGGTTCGGCAACGTCACCGGCAACTCCGACGACATCGGCTCGCTGACCCCGGCCCTCGTTCGCGCCCTGCCCAAACCTGTCCACGACGAGGTGGTGCTGGCCTACCAGCAGGCCCTGACCCCGGTGTTCGCCTACCTCCTGCCCCTGTTCGCGGTCGCTCTCGCGCTCGCCTTCGCTCTCCCGGAGAAGGAGCTCTCCGACGGCGGCGAAGACCTCTCCACCGTGCCGGCCCGAGGCCGGCCTCCCGTCCGTCCCCCGTCCGACCACCACCGAGTTGCTCCGCCGGTTCCGCGATCCGAGCGCTGGTTTCGTCGCGTCGGTCCACAGACCGACGTACCTGGAGGTGGCGCGCCGCGGTATCCAGGAAGAGGCTGATCCGCCCTCGGACGAGCCCGTCACCATGCTGGCGGACCGCGCTGCGGCACCGTCGCGAAGTTCCAGTCCAGATCCGAGCCGAAGAGTCGCGGGAAGAGGATCGGCACCTGAACTTCGCGGCGGGTCTCCGGAGTCCCCGTACCGGCCTCGATCAGGAGCACCCGCGCCGTGCCGTCCGCGCCGAGCCGGCCCCGACGATCACATGGTCCCACCCGCTCACTTCGCGACCGCCCTTCGGGCGTGGGCGCCCGCACCCGTGGTCCTGGTCGCGGTCGCGGTCACACCCCAGGTGGTGCTCCTGCCCCAGAGGTTCTCGGCCATGACACCTGCGATGCGCGGGAGGGCCGGCCTCAGCGTCCGGCGGACACGCCGTCGTTCCCGGCGGGGGCCGGTACTCGGGCGTCCGCTGCGGCCGCGGCCTCGCGGCTTCGCAGAACGTGGCGGAGCGGGGCCAGACCGGCCAGGAGTACGACCAGACCGCACACGCCGTTCCAGCCGAAGGCGGAGTGGGCGCGGACACCGAGCCACGAACCGGCGCTGCCGCCCAGGAAGGCGCAGGTCCTGTACGCGGTGTTGATCCGGGCCCGGGCCTCCGGTCGCAGGGTGCGTGGCCCGTCGTGGGCGCACTCGACGCTTCGGGAACGCCGCCGCATCAGAGCCTCTTACCAGCAAGGCGTGGTCGGTTCGCCGGCGCTCCCACCAGGCCGTGGAACTCGGCGGCGAAGAGCTGCGCAGGGTCGATTCCCATACCGGTGAACTGGCCGGCGAGTTCCAGGGACAGGACGCCGTGCAGCCGGGTCCAGAAGGTCCGGGCCCGAGGGAGGGCCGCGGGCGGGGCGGGGTGGCCGTCCGCCCGGTCCCGGTGGTCTTTCGAGGTGCGCGTCGAACGGCGTCGCCGGTCCGTCCAGCCCGATCGCCCAGGCCGAGTTGAGTGTCCGTACTCAGGTCCGGGATGCCCGCGTGTTGCGAGCATCGGTGCACCGGCGCGAACGAGAGTGTCGGGTGTCCTCAGCCGAGATCGTTCGAGCCAGTTGCGGAGAAATTCGACATGTCCCGTCGTATCGCCCTGTCCGTCACCGCCGGTGCCCTCGTTCTCGCGGGTGCCGGGGCCTTCGCTCTCGCCCATGCCGGGGACCAGGCTCCCGCCCTTGCGGACAACACCGCCCGCTACACCGCCCCGGAGGCCGCCCGGGACGGCTCGTTCAGTTTCTTCACCGAGGTCACGGCGCCCTCCGGCGTCAAGAGCGTCAAGGTGCTGGCCTGGCCGGAGAAGTCCGGGCTCGCCGCGAAGCAGCCGACCGCCGCGGAGATGACCGCGGCGGAGCCGGCCCGTTGCAAGGCTGCCGGTGCCGGCACCGTGCGATGCGCGTACACGGCTGCCGTGAGCGTCGGCGATGCCGCTTCGTCCCCGCGCGGTACCTGGCATGTCGCCGTGCTCGCCACCGCCGAGGACGGCACCACCACGCTGGACGACAAGGCCGCCGACTTCACCGTCGGCTGACAGCGCCGCCCGCTGCACGGCGAGTAGGGCACTCGACCGGCATCAGCCCAGGTCAGGCGCCCCACTCAAGCTGCTCGAAGAAGCTGACCTTATGCCTCTGCCGCCTCTGCTGCCTCTGCCGCCTCCGGCGCGTCCGTCGCCGCCGTCCTCGCGGTGAGGGGGCTCCTGCCCCCGCTGAACGCGAAGTAGAGCACCCCGGCGACGACGACTCCGATGAACCAGGAGTACGGGCCCAGCGTCGCCCCGTATCCGGACGGTCCGTAGACCGGCAGGATGCTGGAGAAGACGGCGCCCACCACACCGGCGGCGAACGCCCGTATGCTCCAGCCGCCCTGGAAGCGGAACTCCCCGTTTTCGTCGTACAGAGCGGGCACGTTCAGCTGTGTCTTCCGGATGAGGTAGTAGTCGACGACGATCACACCGAAGATGGGGCCCATCGTCGAGCCGATGGCGTTGACGAAGCTGGGTGCGTTGTCCCAGGGGTGCAGCGGGTAGAGCAGCAGCGCGATGACGGCGGCGATGAAGCCGCCCCTGCGGAAGTTCACGTGCTTCGGGGCCACGTTGGCGAAGTCGAAGGCGGGACTGACGAAGTTGGCGACGACGTTGATACCGAGGGTCGCCACCGCAAAGGTCAGGGCGGCGAGCAGGACGAGGAACGCGCTGTCGAACCTGGCGGAGATCTTGGCCGGCTCGAGGATGACCTCGCCGTACACCTTGCTGGCGGCGGCCGTGGTGACCGCGGCGACGAGGGAGAAGAGGATCAGGTTGACGGGCAGGCCCCAGAGGTTGCCCTTCTTCAGGGCCTTCATGTCCGGGGTGAAGCGGGCGAAGTCACCGAAGTTGAGGAACAGGGCGGCGAAGTAGGTGACCCAGGTGGCGGCTATCGCAGCGATCGCGGCGAACGAGCCCGGGCTGACGTCGAGCCCGGTGGCGCTCTTGGCGAGCGTGGCGAGGTCGCCGCTCGGCATGTCGACGGAGAAGGACAGGGCCCCGGCCTTCACGGACAGCGCGATCGCGAGGATCAGCATCATCAGCCAGACCGCCGGGCCGGCGAAGTCCTGGAAACGGCGGACCGTTTCCATGCCCTTGCTGATGATGAGCAGCTGGGCGGCCCACACACCGAGGTAGCACAGCACTTCGAGGCCGCTGTGGCCGAAGAGGTGAGTGGTCTCGTGCAGATGCTTGGGTCCGTCGTAGCGGACGAGGAAGGCCACGATGGCGCCGGCGGCGGCGCTGGTCTGGGCGCCGTACCAGAAGGTGGCGACCACGGCCCGTACGAGAGCCGGGACGTTGGCGCCGAAGGTGCCGAACGAGGCCCGGGCGAGGACCGGGTAGGGGACACCGGTCTTGACGCCCGCCCTGCCGATGAGGGTCATCAGCCAGTAGATGACCAGCGAGCCCACACCGATGCCGATGAGGAACTTGAGGGTGTTGCCCGCGACGAGGAACAGGCTGGCGGCCAGGAAGTAGCCGTACAGACTGTGCACGTCCGAGGTCCAGACGTTGAAGATGCTGAAGGCGCCCCACTTGCGCTCGGTGGCGGGGGCGAGGTCCGCGTTGTACAGACGGGGGGAGTACCCGGGCGGGGTGGCGGTTCTGTCCGCTTCAGCGCTGTCCGTGACCGTCATGTCCTGCTCCTTCTTGCTGTACCCCGTCCCCTCCCGGCGCCGCGCCGGACGGTTGTTGCGGCAGCTAACGGCCCGGACGTTGCACCGGCATGTCCGGCATGTACCGGCCCCGTCAACGGAAAGTCTCTTCCATTCCAGGATCGAGTCGCCGGTTGTCCCCGTTGCGGCGGCGAGGTGTTCACGGTGGCCACTTTGATGCGCCGGATCTCGCAGGGGCCGTGGTCTACATTCCGGGTGCGCCCCTGAAGCGGGATGCGCTTCCAGGGAAGGGATTTCATCTGCTTGCGCAGCTTCTTCTGGTTGCCCTTGACGATCACGATGTAGTGGGCGCCGCGGCCGAGCAGACAGTCGGCATGCTCGCGCTGGGTGTGCAGCGCGTCGCTGGTGACCACGGTGCCGGCCAGGTCGGCGCCGGTCTCCAGCAGCGGCTGGAAGCACGTGATCTCATTCGTCTTCTCCCGCACGTCCAGCTGGGCCAGGACCAGGCCGGTGGAGTGGTCCAGGGCGGCGAGCAGTGGATCTTCCTGCCCCTGGTCCTGGCCGCTCCACGCAGACTCTTGCCGTCCACGGCCAGAGCTCGCCGACCGCCGCTCGCGGTGCGGGAACGGCGGTCGGCGAGCCATCGGCCCACGGCTTGGTCCAGGGCATCGCCATCGACCCTCGCCAGCAGTCGGCGAACCGCCGATTCCGCAGGCAGGAGCCGCTCAGGAAGCAGAGGATCGGGTGGCGCGCCGACAGCTTGTGCCACCTGCGGCGGGGCGTCGGCGATCCACTCGCCGACTGCCGGCAGCGACCTCGCCCCGGCCAGTACCGCGCACGCGGTGAGCGCGAGCACGACGACCAGGGCGTGCCATACTCCGCGCGGATCACGCGGGTCGGGTACTTCGGCCAGCCGTTCCAGCAGACCCGGCACGTCTGCGGGTTCGGCCCGTGGGTGGCCGCGGAGTTGGTCAAGGGCAAGCGGGATCGGCGATGATGCGTCGGCAGTTCGCGCCACAGGCGGCGGGGGCCGCCCTGGTGAACGGTTGGGCCGTCGAGGAACCCCGATGTCTCGGCGCGGGCCCAGGAGCCATCAGCGTGCAGCATCCACACTGTCCGCGTACCGCCTTCCTCCGCCTTGCGGTAGTCGATCCCCGGTGTGGAGAGTTCGAGCGTCGACCACACGGCCCACGCGTCCGGCGGATACAGAAGCGGGTACCGGCTGGCTGTTACCTCGTCGCCGTCCGCGCCCCGGATCTTCTCCCACAGGTCGTCTGTGGGCTGGGCCGGGTAGTCGTCGCCGTGGCGGGTGCTCATGAAACCTGCCCCGTCGTACTCGACGCGGCCTACCGCGCCGCCGTCGTCGGTCTTGTCCGCGGTGACGATGAGCCCGGTTCCGGCGATCGTGGTGACCAGGCGCCCGCCCGGGCGCAGGGCCGCCAGCCAGGAGGCCGGGACGGGCCGCACGGACACGGTGGACACGATCCGTCGTACTCGCCGGGGAGCGGGCCGGTGATGTCGCAGACGGCCAGGTGCGGGCGCAGCCCGAGTGCTTGCAGCCGTTGACGGGCCGTCGTCACCAGGTGCGCGTCTACGTCCACGCTGGTCACCAGCTCGGCACCGAGGCGCCGGCAGGCGAGCGCGGTCCCGTATCCGGTGCCGGTCGTCACCAGGACGTGCGAGTTGTCGGTGATCATCGCGTGCCGGTACATCGTGACGACCAGGCCCGGCAGGGTGCTGGACGAGGTGGGGCGTCCCTCCGTCACTGTTTCGGGCTCGGCGTGGTCGGCGTGCAGTGGCCCCACCTGGGTCACAAGGGCGCGGTCCGTGTATGCGGCGCGCGCCCACGCTTCGGGGTCGCTTTCGCCGTCCCGTAGCGCCCACCGGCCGCCCTCGTTGTCCCACCAGCGCGGCACGAGCAGATGCCGGGGTGTGGTGGCAAGGGGTTCGTACCAGCGCGACTCAGGGCGGACCGTATCGGCCGCCAGGCGCCGCGCGTGTGTCTCCCAGTCCATGGGGTCAGTCTCCTAGTAGTGCTTCGTTAGGTTCTGGTTCTGTTTGCGGTGAGGGGGCGGCCGCAGGTGCTGCAGGTGCCTGTCCAGCACCTCAGCAGGTCTTGGAGGGCGTCGAGGGTCTGGTAGAGGCTCGGGCCGGTGCCTCGACTTTTGGGTCGAGCCTGCGGAGGGTGAGGAATGCCTGGGCGGCGGTGACGAGGGTGACGTGGTGGTGCCAGCCGCGCCAGGTGCGACCTTCGAAGTGGTCAAGTCCCAGGCCGTGTTTGAGCTCGCGGTAGTCATGTTCGACCCGCCAGCGCATCTTCGCCCACCGCACCAGGTCAGGGGTCGGTGTGGTGGGCGGCAGGTTCGATATCCAGTAGTTGGCCGGCGCGTCCTGGCCGTGCGGCCATTCGACCAGGACCGTCTGGACGGGCAGGACGCCGTCCCACCGGCTGCGCCCCCCGCCCGATTCCTGAGCGGCGGCCAGAGCCTGTTTGCCCGCAGGCCGCACCGTCAGCACCGCGAACCGCGAGGTCATCACGCCCTTGCTGCCCTGCCGCCAGGTCACCTCGCAGAATCGCTCCGCGCTCGCTTCCGCGGCCAGGGTCGACACAGCTCGCGGCGGGAGGCGGTAGCGGGGAAGGGTGGGCGGCCCGAGTCCGCCGTAATCGGGCTGGTGCGGCTCGGCTTCCTCCGGATGCGCGACTTCCTTGCCTTGCAGGGCAAGGATGTAGGACAGCCCTCGCTCCTGGAGGCCGAGCCTGAACGGTGTGCTGACGCCGTAGCCGGCGTCGGCCACGATGACCGGTGTGGTCAGCTGCCACTGGGCGAGTGTGTCCAGCAGGCTGAGCGCGAGACGCCACTTCTCCTGGTGCACCACGTCCTGGGGGACGCCTGCCCTGCGGCAGCGATCGGGCTCGTCGGTCCACTCCCGCGGCAGATACAACTGCCACTCCAGCGGGCACGAGGCGCTGTCGGTGGCGGCATGGACACTGACCGCGACCTGGCAGTTCGCCCGCTTGCCGACCGCACCGCAGTACTGGCGGGCCACCCCGACCGACGCCTTGCCGCACTTGGGGAACGACACGTCGTCGATCACCCACACCTCGGGCCTGACCACTTGGGACAGCCGCTCGGCGATCCGCCGCCTGACCGGCAGCGGATCCCACGGCGACTGGTTCACGAACTGCTGCAGGGCCTGCATGTTCCCGTCCGGCAGCCGTGCGGCCATCGGCTGGATCGACTTGCGACGGCCATCCAGCATCAGCCCCCGCAGATAGCACTCACCCTTGGCCCGCTGATCCGTACGCGGCACCGAGGCGAACACATCCGCCACGAACAACCCCAACGCGGCCCGTAATCGGTTCACTTCATGCCTGTCCACACCCTCAACATGCTCTTGATCAGCACAAACGTATAGACCTAACGAAGCACTACTAGAGCGTGTCTCTTTGATCGGTTGGTCAGTTGATCGGACGTGTCCGTCCGATTAGTGATCACTGATGCGATGTGGGACCGGATCGAACCGCTGATGCCGCCCGATCCAGTGCGTGGTCGGCGGTGGGCTGATCACTGCCGAACCCTGGAGGCCATCGCATGGAAGTACCGCACCTGCTCACCCTGGCGCGATCTGCCCGACGAACTCGGCTCGTTCCAGACCGCCCATAAACGCCTGATCAGGTGGGCCGTGGACGCCACCTGGGGACGCATCCTTGCCGCGGTCCTGGCAGAGGCCGAAGCTGCTGACGACATCGGCTGGACCGTCTCGGTGGACTCCACCGTCTGCCGAGCCCACCAGCACGCCGCCGGAGCCAGGAAAAAGGGGCTCCAGGCCGGACCGAACCCGACGACCATGCCCTCGGACGCTCCCGCGGCGGCCTGAGCACGAAAGTCCACCTCGCCAGCGACAGCCATGCACGCCCCCTCGCCCTTTACGTCACCGCAGGCCAGGCTGGCGACGCCCCAGCCTTCGAGACCGTCATGCCCGCCATCCGTGTCCAGCGAAGCGGGCCAGGAAGACCGAGGACCCGACCCGATGCCGTCCTGGCAGACCGCGCGTACTCATCCCGCGCGATCCGGAATCACCTCCGCCGACGTGGAATCCGCACTGTCATCCCTCAGCCGTCCGACCAGATCGGCCACCGCCTACGACGAGGCCGCCGCGGCGGTCGCCCACCGGCTTTCGACGCCGCGGCGTATCGGCTACGCAACGCCGCCGAGCGATGCATCAACCGGCTGAAGCAGTGGCGCGGCCTGGCTATGCGAACGGACAAGCTCGCCATCGCCTACCAGGCCGCTCTCCACTTCGCCGCCATCCTCATGTGGGCACGGCGATGACGACGAAGCGACGACGATTCAGTCGTAGAAGAAGGGCTCAAGGTCCTCAACGGATCCCGGCCCGGTGAGGAACCCTTCGGCCCTCGCGATCTCGTCGTCTGGTGGCAGCTCACCCTTCAGGAGCTGCCGCATCCAGTTTTCTCCCTGCTCGGCGACCGCGTAGATGCCAGACAGCAGCTCGGTCATGCCAGCCGGGCTGGGTGGGATTTGTCCGGCGACTGGTTGGAGTACCCATCCGCCTGATCGGGCCGCGAGCCGCAGTACCCCGGCCCAGTTCGCAATCCTCCCGATGCGTACGTGCCACGAGTCCTCGGTGAACGGGGCCATCCGTTCGCCTTGGAGAGGGTTTGTGGCGGCGCCGATGTCCCTGATGACTTGCCGTTCCACGGCGTCGCGGACCCAGCGCCCCTCCTGCGCTTCCTCAATGGCGGCCTCCCACCACTTCCACGCGCCGGCGAGTCGGTCCGCGAATGTATCCATCTGGACAGACTTACATGCGTGATGCCGCAGGCATCAAGGAGACGCCGATCAGCGGATCGCCCCATCAAGGAGACAGGCTCTAGTCGTACGCGGGGTCGCAGGCTTCGGTGTTGGCCGGGTCGCCGTCGTTGGAGTCGGCCGGGGTGCGCGCGCCTGCCGGGTTGGCTCCGGGCGAGGCATACAAGAATCCTCGTCGGGAGTGCAGCCGCGCCGGGTGCGGGGCGGGACCATCGCCGCGACCTGCGCCGACCGCTCGCCGGCGAACACGGCCGCCAATCCTTCAACGCGCGCGTTGCCCGCCGGGAGGAACCGGCCGAGCACGCACGGGGTGACCTGGCCGTCCGGAATGACCGCGGCCCGGCCGCGGGTGCAGTTTCCGCATAGCTCCGACACGGACGGGATCAGCGCCTTCGCGGCGTTGCCGACACCGCGGACCCGGTCGGTGTCGATGACGCGCACGCCGAGCGATTCGAGGTCGGCGCGCGCCTGGTCGACGCGCTGGCCCCCTGCACGGCGACGATGCCCACCTGTACGTGGATCCCCCGCCGCAGCGCCTCGATGATGTTCGCACGGGTCGCGGCGTGTGAGCCCGTACGGCCCGTCACCCGCTCGTGGTCGGCCGCCTCGTCGCTGTAGTACGAGGTCGCCAAGCTCACGCGCGGGTGCTCGAACAGCTCCCACAGTCGCAGCGGCACCCGGTAGAGGTTGCTGTAGACCTGGACGCCGAGCCTCACGGCAAGGGCGTGCTGGAGGAGTTCGGCGAAGTCGGGGCGCTGGGTGGCCTCCCCGCCGATGAACTGGACCTTTTCGACGCCGAGCGCGGCGGCGTCGCTGTCTCCATCCTGTACGGCGTCGGCTTCGAGATGAACCGTCACGGTCTGCGCACTGCCGTCGCGTCGGTATCAGCGACCTTGACCTGCGCCGCCTGATCGAGACCGCCGTGGGGCGCACCGTCGAGTATCGGACCACCGTCGCCGCCGCCTTCAGCACTGGCATCAACGGGCTCAACCAGACTCTGCTCCACAACCTCGTCGACGTCAGCAAACTCGAACGACTCGTCATCTACGACTGCTTGTACGCGCAGAGCAGCGGGGACACCGCCGCCGCACTGACCCTCGCCAAGAGCCGGGCCGGCCTGAAACTCAAAATCGTCGTGTACGAGTGCACCACCGGAGGCAACTCGCTCACTACGGGGAACGAATTGTCGGTGGCGGTGAAGAATCCCGGGCTGATCCCCTCTGCAGGGATCGTCAATCTCTTCTATGTGCCCGCCTACACCGCACTCATCACCTTTCGCTCACTGGAAGGCGGCATCGCGGACGGCGTGCTCACGCTCTCCTCCGGTACTCCCCTTGAGAGCGCCTTCAACGCGATGAAGGGCATCACGCCAGCCCGTGGAGCAGTCGTGAGCAGCGCCGCCACCTGGCGGCACGTCTTTGGCTCCGGCCCACCAGCCGGGAAGGTGCCTTTCGAGACCTGGGCAAGCGACAAGACCAACCTGCCAGTGATCAGCGGCTTCCTGAAATTTCTGCGTTCGAAGTCCAAGGCCGACACCGTACGAGAACTGATCTGGGGAAACCAACTGCCCGGCTGGCCCGGTGGCGACGGCGAAGAGAATCATGATCTTCTTCTACCGGACTTCGGATGGGAGTATCTGCCGGGCCTGACCGGCGACAGGGTAGCAGCGTCGATGCAGCCGCTGCCGACTGGGTATCGCAACCTGACGTTTGTTCACAGGGTGCGCCAAGGCTACTTCGCTCACGCGACGCCTCCCCGCTCTACCGCAGTCTGCGCCAGGGGAACCGTCAGCACATCTGCTGTCCTCCTCGGACTGTCCGCCACGGAATCGCAGATTTTCGCATGACCAGGGCAGGGTTGTGATCTCCCCGTCCAATTCAGGCCACGGGGATCGCTGTGAAGCGATTACGGAGCTCGACGTTGGGATGCGCTTCGATCACATAATCGCCGGCCCTTTGATCGTTGGACAGGAACAGGAAGCGTCCGTAGCTGGGGTTGAGAAACATGAAGATTCCGGGTTCCGGTTCCAGCGGAATGAAGCTGTTGCGGGGCTTATCCCGATAGGGGTGCCCTTCAACGATGTTGTCTCCTGCCTCTTCATCATTGGAGACGAAGAGGTAGAAGCCAGTTGCAGGGTTGTAGAGGCGAACGCCGCCGCCGCCGTCGCTCTGCGCCTCGAACCGGTTGCGATACTCGCCGGCCGGGGGGGTGGGCTTCCACGACCTTGTCCGGGCCCTCCATGTCGTTGGAAACAAAGAGGAACTGCCCGTTGTGTTGGTCGCTGTGGAGCAGGATCTGTGCTGGAGCCATCGGGAGAGGCATGGTTACGACTCTTTCTCATGGGGGGTGAAAGGATGGGTGGGATGGGCTCTCGACCGGGGAAGGGCTGTAAACGTGGCCAGGAGCGACGCGAGAGTCAGCGGTCCGCTCTGTCCAGCGCCGAAATCGATGGTTGGGCCAGAGAGGCCGCACTGTTGGAGGCCCTGCTCAGGGGGTGCTGTCCCGTCTGAAGCGCCGCCCGAGCGAGGTCATCACTCGCGGACTGTGTTGTCAGGAAGCCTCGTTCGGCACGACGTCGCGGCTCTAATCGCTGAGGATGCCTAGACGACAACGGTGAGGCCCGAGGCTCACCCTTCGGTGAGTTTGGAAGGTGCAGCGTTCAACGCCCCGCGAACGCCCCTTCAGCATCGCTTTGCCTCTTCATCCATTACGTCACCACGAGGCATATTCCGCAACAGCACCGCCCGTATGGGTGGTGCCGGATGGTAGAGGTCACGTCCTCGGGGCCGCTCACCGATCTCGTTTTGGGGCGGGTGCGGTGAGTGCGTGGGCAGCCGCGTCTCGGCGGTCGCTGACGAGCGCTCCAGTGAACGTCCTCGGAGTCCGGGACCAGGCTGATACGCACACTCAAGCCATGGGTAGCCAGACTCCACCAGTCTCCTCTGGACGGTCCGCTCTCAGCTCCGGAGCCATCCTCCCGCCGCCCGGCCACGACCCTCCCTTCGGAGATTCGCAACCCACGCCGCGTGGCCCTGGTCGGGCTCTTCGTCGGTGTACTGATCGGCGTTGTGGACTTCGCGCACCAAGCTGTTCCGGCGGCGACCGTCACCCAGACGGTCGCCGCCTCGCGTGGAGCGAAAGCGGTGCGACCTCGTCGGGCGCGCCACCGTCGGCAGTCAAGCAGTTGGACCTGCACGCAGGCCCGGAAGGACTCCCGAACTACGGGGCACGACGCCGGTGCTGCTGGACAGTCAGTTCTCCAGCGGCACCGACTCCAACAGACCCGGAGCAGATTCCCAGCGGAGGTCGATCAGGCTGGGATGTACAGGAACTCGGGTCCGTACGTCTGCCCGCTCCCGTCCGGCAGTTCGTGCTGCATCAGTGCCCGCGCAGCGGGCCCCATTTTCCTCATCCTGCTTACAGCTTCGCCGAGAGGGTCTTCCGCTTCCGGCTGATCGGCCGTCTGCCATGTCGTCTCCAGCCATCGCAGCAGTTCGCTGTAGAGCTGGTTGAACTTTGTAAGGCGGTCCTGCACCTGTGTGTCAGGGAGGTATGTCGGCTCCTGCGCCCAGCCTCCCCTGGGTACGGTCCCCATCCGGTAGACGTCAGGCATCACGATGGGGTCGCCCTCGTAGGCCCATCCCTCGGGAGCCGTCGGTACCTCTACCAGTTTCTTGCCCTGCAGGATCTGGCGGAACTCGTAGTAGTGGGCGAGCTCGCCCTCCCTGCCGAAGTAGCGGTTCCTCGGAGAGGTGTGGCTTCCCTCTCCCTGCTCCATGATGACCTCGATGGCGTCGTCCACGGCCTTGGGTGTGGAGAGCGGGATGAGGCTGTTTCCCAGCCCGTATGCCTCCTCCATATCCTTCTCGACCTGGCGGTGGCCTTTGATCAGGTCGGCGTTCTGTGTGAACGCTTGCCGGATGGCGCGGTAGAAGGCCCCGATCGACTCGCCGGGTTCCTCAAATTCGGCGACGGGGTCCTCGGGCCGTTCGATCTGGCAGTACATGTCGAGGGAAGCGGGAGTCAGACCGCTGAGGGACACGCGGACTTGAGGGCGTACACCCCCGGGTAGGTTTCCCGGGTACTTGGGAACGAGATCGGCGTGGGCGATGCGAGGGGATCCGCCGATGGTGGTGAGCATGTTGCACACGAGCCCCATGTGCGACATCTCGTCCATGACGACCGCCTTGATGGCGTCGTAGACGGCCTCGTCCCCCGCCGGGTCTTTGATCGACCACAGACCGCACAGATACGGTGGGAGGGTTGCGAGCTCCAGCATGACCGCCTGCTGCAAGGCGTCTTGCAGCCACTTTCCGTCGCGCTGCGGTTCGGGTTGGCCCATCAAGGCGACGATCGCCTTGCTCTCGTAGGCAAGAGCTTGAGTCACGGGACACTCCTTCTCGTCACGGTCGTGCAGTGGGGCGCTTCAGTGCAGTTGCTGGACACCCATCGCGTCACGGACGAAGACGGAACGGGTATCCGCGGCTCGGTAGCGCTCCTTGAGAGTGAACGCAGCCGGCGTACCCGCCACAGGGGCGTCCGGCTGCTCCACGTACAGGACATAGGTCTTCGCTGTGTCCGTCTCGCTGTCGAGCTGCAGCCACCCTTGACAGCCCGCAGAAGGAAAGGCGCCGGTTGCCGTGATGGTCACTGTGGTGGCTGTCTGGTTGAACGTGTACGTCGCCGTGCCGAGTTCGAGCCGCTTGCGGACACCGTCCTTCCAGCGTGTGAAGAGCTCGATCCATTCTTCTGGCCACGGTCCGCCGTGGGTAACCGGTGGCATGCCGTTGTTCAGGCGGTCGAGGATGTCGTCGGCCTGGCTGACGACGGTGTCGTAGTCCCAGAGGTCGAGATCGGAAATCATGTGGGCGCGGTCGGTAGCGCGGAACATAGGCCGGATATGCAGCTCGTAGACGGGTGTGCGCACGCTAGCCGTACCTCCATCGGGACACTTCCTGCGTTTCCCGGCCGAAGGTAGAGGAGGCGGGCGGCGTATACGCGCCATCAGCCCGAATGTGGGCGCGCCGCCAGTCCGCGTGTCCGTGTGGTCCGGGGAGATGCTGACAGGTCGGAATACACCGGCACAGCCCGCAGTCGCAGCGCGATAGACCGAACTCGGCTTGAACAGCCGCACCGTGGCCAAGTACGCACGCGCTGCCTGCTGGCAGGAGTGCATACGGCGCACTCCGCCCCGCCGGTCCATGAGCCTCGACCCGTATCTGGAGTATCTGAGACAGCGGTGGGAAGAAGGCGAGCACACCGCGACCGTGCTGCACCAGGAGTAGTCCAGCAGTACTTCGTGGCTTGAGCTGGGGAAACGTCGAGCGGTGGGAGTGTAGCGGGCAGGAAGCCGTCACGGACGGCTTCTGCCCGCACGCCCCTCGAAGGAGTGCCCACGACGGCAAGTCGCCCCGAGCCCTGGGAAGCCTCGGGTCGTGATCACCGAACAGGCAGGCGAGACCTGGGACCGCGACCGGGACCACCTCCTCACCACCATCGGGCACCACTTCGGCCGCGTCGAGCCACACCGCCGCATGCGGGACTACATTCGCTCACTGCTCGCCCAGGCGGCCCGCAAGAACAGCCGTCAACTTGCCGAACAGACCGGCCACGCCATCCCTGACGGCCTGCAGCACCCGTTCTCCCGAGCCCGCTGGAACCCCGATGACATCCGCGACGACCTGCAGACCTACGTCGCCGAACACCGCGGCCACCCCGACGGGGTACTGATCATCGACGACACCGGGTTCCTGAAGAAGGGCACTACCTCCGCCGGCGTCCAAAGGCAGTACTCCGGCACCGCCGGCCGCACCGAGAACTGCCAGATCGGCGTCTTCGCCGCCGACGCCAGCACCGCCGGCCGCGCCCTGGTGGATCGCGAGCTCTACCTGCCCAAGTCCTGGACCGACGACCGCGACCGCTGCCGGTCGGCCAAGATCCCCGAGCGTCGGGAGTTCGCGAACAAGAACACCCTCGCGGCGATGATCGTCCGCAGGGCGCTGGCCTCGCCGCTGCCGGTCGCCTGGGTCACCGCGGACGCCGCTTATGGGCAGACAACCGCTTCAGCCGGATGCTGGAAACATGCGGCGTCGGTTACGTCCTGGCCGTCCCCAGGTCCCAGTTCTCCTGGGCCGGTCCACGCATCGACAGGGCCTTCGAGCAGGCCCCCGACCAGGCATGGGAACGCCGTTCCTGCGGCGCGGGCGCGAAGGGGCAGCGCCAGTACGACTGGGCGGCCGTCCAGTTGCGCCCAGTGGCCGAGTACGACCACCAGGACGGCGTGTTGATCCGTCGGCGGTGGGCGCTGGCACGGCGCAGCTTGACCCGGCCGGACGAGATCGCCTACCACCTCGGCTACGCACCGCTGGATGTCGCAGTGGACGAACTGGTGCGCGTCGCCGGCGCCCGGTGGGCGATCGAGGAGCGTTTCCAGGCCGCGAAGAACGAGTGCGGCCTGGACGAGTACGAAGTCCGCCGCTACGTCGGCTGGTACCGGCGCATCACTCTGGCATGCTCGCCCACACCTTCCTCGCGGCGATGAGCGCGCGTGCAGCCGAAAAGGGGGATCCGTCGGTGAGGATGCCGTGGTCATCGAGTTCACCGTGGCGGAAGTGCGGCGACTCCTGGCAGCTCACACACCCCGAGACCTTCACACCCTCACTCACGCGTTGAGCTGGTCGCACTGGCGCCGACGACGCCAGGCGGTTGCCCGCCACTACCGCCCCGTCGCCCGGCCGTCGGCGGCGCGCTCGGCGCCCTCGTGGTCCCCGAGCCGCTCCAGACCGGCCGAATTCACC